>CAKQAD010000014.1 GCA_934215545.1 uncultured Prevotella sp. | reverse complement strand
CGTGGACCAGCCTGGGCTTGAACCAGGGACCTCCAGATTATGAGTCTGTTGCTCTAACCAACTGAGCTACAAGTCCAACTTAAACGCTGCAACAAGATGGCTGCGGTGTTAAGTTTTGCGTGTGCAAAGGTAAGACTTTTAATGATAAATTCCAAATATTTTTCTCAAAAAAGTGTAAATGGAGTTCTTTTTAGAACAAGAAATGGAGTTTTAATAGCACTTTTACACCAATTTTATGTAAGTTTGCACGTTATAAGTAGGTGTTCAAAATTAATCGCATATATGAATCTTATAAAAAGTTATGCTTTCAAATGATTTTGAACACCTACTTAGACATTAACTACATGTATGCGCCGTAGTGTTATAACGCTCATAATATGCCTTATGGCGTTGGCGACAACAGCAACTGCTGCCAACGACCGCAAATACACGCTTCAGACCATGCAGCGTGTGTTTGACTATGCAGCATCGATAGACACGGCGAAAATGGGACGAAGAGAGAGCTATGCCTATCTGAAATATTCCATACGCACCAATCGGCGCAACTGCATTTTGCTGGCTATTCCAACGATGTTTGCCGTGGCACATGCTGGAGAGAGAGAGCATTTCGGCGAGACATACGACAAGGTGATTGCGGAACGCCCGGGCGACCTGCGTGCAGAGCGACTGCTCGACCATACCACCATTCCGCACAATATGAAGACGATGCCTACGCTGCTGAAATATCTCACGCCACGACCATACGAGGAGATGATTGTTGACGGAAGAATAATGTCGCCAATGCATCGACGCAACCGCTCTTACTACAACTATGAGGCTGAGGAGCTGAGCACTAAAGAGGCGATGGTGTTTTTCTCGCCACGCATCAACAACACCAAGCTGGTGCGTGGATGGGCGCGCGTGAACACACGGACAGGACGCATCATTGAGACGGCTTTCGACGGTGAATATGATATGGTGCGCTTCCATGTGGCACTGACAATGGGCGTGGTGGGGGTGCAGTCGTTGCTGCCAAAAGACTGCAGTCTAAACACGCGTTTCCTGTTTATGGGCAACGACATCACATCGGAATACACTTCGGTGTATGCTCTGCCACCAGTGCTGCCCGACTCGGTGATGGCAGGACGCCGGCACGATGCAGCTCTGATAGATAGCGTGCGACCCATTCCGCTGACTCCGCACGAAGAGCTGCTACTTGCACGACACGGACTGATAAGCAAGCTTACATACAACACTTCCCTACCCAACTCGCTTGCCAACGACACTACGAAGCAACGACGGCATAACTTGCGCTGGGCAAAACGACTGTGGGATAACGTGGGACGCAACGTGCTGGAACGCACAAAGGCCAACTTCGGCAAGGATAACCAGGGATATTTCAGACTGAGTCCGATACTAAACCCTCTATACTGCAGCTATAGCAGCACACGCGGATTTACATATAAGTTCGACCTGCGGGCAAGCTATGCCTTCAACCACGAGCAGAGTGTGCATGCACGCTTCAAAGCGGGATATGCCTTCAAGCAGAAACAGCTATACTTTAACCTGCCGCTGACATACAACTTCAACCGACGACACAACGGATGGATCGTTGCCGAATGGGCTGGCGGACGACAGATAGTGAGTTCGGAGGTAGTAGATGCGGTGAAGAAAGAACGGTCTGACTCCATCAACTGGGATGCCATGAACCTTACTTACTTCCGCGACCATTGCCTGCGCATCGTGGGCAACTACGACTTTACACAGAAGTGGGGCATGGAGCTGGGAATGACTGTGCATGTGCGCAGTGCCATACATCCCGAGGGGTTCGATGTGGCAGGCAAAGACGACACCTACACCAGCGTGGCCCCTACCCTGGGCATTAAATATCGCCCCGCAGGATTGCGTGGCCCGGTGTTCACCGCCGACTATGAAAGGAGCATACGCGGACTGCTTGGCTCGAACACCGCCTTTGAACGCTTTGAGTTCAGCGGACAGTATATCCACCGTTTCACGGCTCTTGCCAATCTGCAGATGCGTGCCGGATGTGGTTTCTACACACACAAGGGCGACGATAGCTACTTTCTCGACTACTCTAACTTCTACGAGACGAATGTGCCAGGCGGATGGAACGACGACTGGGCATGCTCGTTTGAATTGCTCAACTCACACTGGTATAACGCATCGGAATATTATGTGCGTGCCAACGCTGCCTATGAGTCGCCACTGCTGATGCTGTCGAGAGTGCCGTGGCTGGGACGACTGGTGGAGCGAGAGCGCATATACATAAATGCCATCACCGTGAGACACCTGCATCCATACATAGAATATGGCTATGGATTCCAATGCCGTATGTTCTCATTGGGAGCATTTGTGGCACAGAGCAACTGGCGATTTGATGGTTTCGCAGTGCGCTTCGGCTTGGAGCTGTTCCGCCATTGGTGATATCATTGGTGATGCCACTGCCAAACACCATATTCGGAAAAACTATTAATAAAACCTTACTTGTTGAATAACAATGCCTCGGCAGACACCGACAGATGGCTACGGGATGAGCATTAAAAAAACTTTATTCCTTTGCCATTAGGTGTAAAACAAGTAAATTTGCAATAATATATGATTATTACTGACAACATACAAAATATAATATTCGACATGGGGGGCGTGCTGGTGGGGCTTGATGCCACACGATGCATCAATGCCATGCACACCGCTGGCTGCGGAGTGCTTGCCAATTATGTGGAAGAACACCGCACCGAAGACCTCTTTCTCGACACCGAGCTGGGACGCATCGACACCGAGGGGTTTTGCGATGAGGTGCGCCGACTGTGTTGTGAGGGTGCCACTGACGATAATAGCAACGCCACCACACCCACAAACGAGCGCATTATATGGGCTTGGAACGAATTGCTCACGGGCATACCATTACGCAAATTGCATGCACTTGCAGAACTGAAACGCAGAGGCAAACGCCTGTTCCTGCTATCCAACACCAACATAATGCATTGGGAGCGGTGTCGCGACGAATTCTTCACCGCCGACAACCGGCAAGCTACCGACTACTTCGACAAGATATTCCTATCATACGAGATGCATCTCGCCAAACCAGACGCTGAGATATTCAGGCAGGCTGTGGCACAGGCTGGCATCAATGCTGCCGACACTTTGTTCATAGACGACAACCTCGACAACTGCCGCTCGGCAGAGAGCATCGGACTGCACTCACTGCATGAAGACACCGGCGAGCGCTGGCTCGGCATGCTTTAACCCCAATCGGTCATTAGACCGAATTTAGAAAATTATTAGGATACTATGTGTTCTTTTCAACTTTTGTCAGCGTTTGTTTCGGCATCTTGCTTCCATTCGCATTTCGACATAGCCCGCTATGTCTTCGGGCACGTATGTTGCAACCTGCTCGAAACAAGCACTAACAAAAATTAAAATATAATGACCGATTTGGGTTTAACCCACTGCAATGACAAAAGAAATGCAATACTGTTCTACGATAGGATTTTTCGATGGCGTGCACCGCGGACATCAATTTCTGATAGACAGCGTGTGCCAGCAGGCACGAAGCCATGGCATGCAGTCGATGGTGATTACCTTCGACACACATCCACGGCAAGTGGTGCAGAGTAGCTATGTGCCACAACTCATCACCACTGCCGATGAGAAGCTGCGACTGCTACATGCCACTGGTGCCGACCGCATAGAGATGCTGCACTTCGACCGCGAGATGGCGGCAATGTCGGCTCACGACTTCATGCAGCAGGTGCTGCACGACAAGTTGGGAGTGCGACGACTGGTTACTGGCTATGACAATCGCTTCGGACACAACCGCTCTGAGGGATTCGATGACTATGTGCTCTACGGCAAAGACATGGGCATTGACGTGGTGGCACATACACCACTGGATGTAGATGGCATGAGGGTGTCGTCGTCGGTGGTGCGCCGACTAATAGCCGCCGGCGATGTGGCAGAGGCGGCAGTGCTCATGGGGCATCGCTTCTGCATAGAAGGCACTGTGGTGCATGGATATGGCGAGGGACGCAAGCTCGGATTTCCCACTGCTAACATCGCACCAGTAATGGCTGAACAACTGCTGCCTGCCACCGGCGTTTATGCCGTAAGCGTGAGCATAGAGGGTGGCGAACCGATGAAGGCGATGATGAATGTGGGATGCAACCCTACCTTCCAACGCCAACAGATTACGCTCGAAGCACACATTGCCAATTTCCATGGCGACATCTACGGACAACGGGTGAGAGTGGAATTCTATCGGCATATACGCGAAGAGCGAACCTTTAATAGTGTCGACGAACTGCGACAGCAGATACAAAAAGACATGCTGGCACTATAGCACAAATGTCTTAACGATACAAGAAACCATTAAGACAGAATAGAACAAATCGCTAAATACAATTTATATATGTATAAAAAGACACTTCTCGACACGATGCTTTATCTCGTCGTGTTCCTTGTATTCCAGTTTGTAAGCATTGCTATCGGAGCCTTTTGCATTGGCATTGGCAGCGACCAGCCAATGAATACAGACCCTTCAAGCATGGCAAGCATGAACATATGGTGCACGCTGGCATCGAGTGTGCTCACAATAGCTTTCTTCGGATGGCGCCGTTGGAGTCCGTTCAACAACAACTACATCAGCACACGCCCCTGGTTCACCATGTTCTGGGTGGCATGTATGGCTATAGGCGTGATAATACCACTGCAGTTTGCATCGGAACAGATAGGACTGGAGATGCCCAAGGAATACACTCTGCTATTTAAAGGCATGATGGGCCACGACTTAGGGTTCCTCACCATAGGCATTATTGCTCCGGTTGCAGAAGAGATGGTGTTTCGCGGTGCCATACTACGACGCCTCAACGACGCCTTAGGACACCGCCTGCGCTGGGTGGCAATAGGCGTGTCGGCACTGCTCTTCGGTGCCGTTCATGGCAATGCAGCACAGGGTGCCACTGCCTTTACTGTAGGACTGCTGCTGGGATGGATGTATGTGCGCTCTGGCAGCATAGTACCAGGCGTGGTGTATCACTGGGTGAACAACTCAACTGCAGTGTTGCTATACCGCATAAATCCACAAACAGCCGATACGACCATTACAGATTTATATGGCGGCAACGCCACACACATAGCAATAGCCATAGTGTCGTCGCTACTGATATTCGGTGCCGCACTGTATCAACTGCGCATGAGGCTACAAAAAAACGCCCCAAAATAAAACAAGAACACAATGCCAACGACCAAATTCAAATCCATAAACATCGACAACGCCATACGTCTATGTAGCGAGTGTAGCCATGTGGGCACCGACATTATGTTGCTCGACGAGGCAGCAAATCTGCCCATTCCACTCGAGCCGCGCCGCATGGATTGCCTCTTTCTGGCTTTGTGCTTGAAAGGGTCGGCACGCTACATCGTTGACACAGTGGAGCATGTGGTGAAACCTGGCGACCTGATAATAATAAACCGGGGACGTGTGACCTACGATGGGTATATGTCGCCCGACTGTAGGGGCATAGGCATGCTCATCGACTACGACTTCTTCAAGGAGTCGGTGAAGAGCGTACACGAACTGTCGGCACTGTTTCTGTTTGCACGCAACCATCCGGTGTTCAGTCTGCCAGAAGACAAGGTGGAGTCGATACGCCTAAACTTTGCATATATGAAGCGCAAAGCCGATGAGTCAGACAATCACTTCCGCCGCAAACTGATAGAATCGATTTTCCTCACCATGGCATACGACATCTGCGATGTGATATACAGAGTGCAGTCGCGCAACGATGCCGTGCGCACCAGAGCCGAAGAGATATTCACCAAATTCTTGTTGCTGGTAGAAGCCAACTTCCGCGACGAGCGACGTGTGGGATGGTATAGCGAGCAGATGTGCATATCTGCCAAATATCTATCGGAAACGGTGAAGACGGTGTCGCAACGCACACCCAACGAATGGATTGATGCATACGTGGTTATGGAACTACGCATGCTGCTTAAAAACACACAGAAGAGCATCAAGGAGATAGCACTTGAGCTGAACTTTGCCAACCAATCGTTCCTGGGCAAATATTTCAAGGAGCGCACGGGAATGTCGCCATCGGAATACCGACGTAGCTGAAAGCATTGAATACAGAGTTATCGGGGGTATACAGAAAAATATACTATATGAAAAGGAAATCTTTTACTCACTTTTAGATGGCGAAACAGTGAAAAAGAAAAAAACGGAAAATAATTAAGCAATAATTAAAAAGTTGGATTGTTTTTGTTTGCAATCCAACTTTTTTATTGTACCTTTACCGCATAAACGGCCGAAAAAGGCACAAAAACATTACAAAAACTCTAAAATCCAGACATTATGAAAATCAAGCATTTGAAAGTTGCCACCCTGCTGTTGGCTGGCACCCTGCTGACAAGCTCATGCGTAGGTTCGTTCTCACTGTTCAACCGCTTGGCAAAGTGGAACTCTAACGCCACAAGTTCTAAATTCCTCAACGAAGTTATCTTTATCTTCATATCACCAGCCTATCCTGTATGTTGCCTTGCTGATGCTTTGGTGTTTAACTCTATCGAATTCTGGTCGGGCAACAACCCGTTGGCACAACGCGTTGGCAAGACTCAGGAAGTGATGGGTCAGGATGGTTTGTATTATGCCATCACCACCCTGCGCAATGGTTATGAGATAAAGAGCCCTAACGGCGATTTGGTGCGCCTTGTATATGACAAGAAGAACAACTCATGGTCGACAGAGCGCAATGGCAAACTCACCGAGATGTTCCGCTTCAACAACGACGGCTCTATCCAGGCTTGCATGCCCGACGGACGCACTGTACGCGTGACACCTGACGAGGCAGGACTCTTCGAGGCTCGCATGGCTATGCACGGAGCCACATTCTATTGCATGCAATAATGGCAGGCACACTCTACGACAACGAGCTTGAGCACAAGTTGCTCAAGCGCAACATAAAGCCGACAGCTACACGACTCATCATTCTACACGCTATGATGCGTGGCGATGAGACCGTGTCGCTGCCGGCTCTTGAACGTTTATTGCCTACGGTCGACAAGTCGACCATCTCGCGCACCCTATCCCTGTTTCTTATGCACCATCTTGTGCATGCCATCGACGATGGGTCGGGCTCATTGAAATATGCAGTGTGTGCCGACGACTGTGAGTGTACGGTTGAAGACGAGCACACACACTTTTATTGCGAACACTGCCACCGCACCTTCTGCCTTAAGAACATATCAGTGCCTGTGGTAGATCTGCCCCCGGGTTTCACCCTTTCGAGCATCAACTATGTTGTCAAAGGGTTGTGTCCGGAGTGTGCGGAGGAGGCACAGCGCCATTGATTCGCCACCGCACCTGCTCCATGATGTCCGTCAGCTCTGCCACTGTGCTTGCACGAAGCATGGCAATGCGCGTCTGTCGGAAGTCGGGTATGCCCTTGAATATGGGCGATGCGGCGATATGACGGCGTGTGTGCAGTATGCCACGATACTCATCGATGCGCTCCACATTAATGCGTAGCTGCTCAAGAAGAATATCGAGCTTACGGTTGAAGTCGAGCGAGTCGTCGTGAGGCTTTCCATCGAGCAAGTCGCGCATCTCCTTGAATATCCATGGTCGGCCAAAGGTAGCACGTCCCACCATAACTGCATCCACCCCATAACGCTCAAAGGCATCGCGTGCCTGCTCTGGCGTGCAGATGTCGCCATTGCCTATTATTGGTATGTGTATGCGTGGATTGGCTTTCACGGCAGCGATAGGCGCCCAGTCGGCATCGCCAGTATACATCTGAGCACGGGTGCGTCCGTGGATGGTAAGAGCCTGGATGCCGCAGTCTTGCAATGCCTCGGCAAGATCGCCAATGATTATATTATCGGCAGTCCAGCCCAGTCGTGTCTTCACGGTGACGGGAGTGTTCACTGCCTTCACCACATTGCGTGTGATGTCGAGCAGAAGCGGAATGTTTTGCAGCATACCAGCGCCGGCTCCCTTGCCTGCAACCTTCTTTACGGGGCAACCAAAATTGATGTCTATGACATCGGGATGCACCTGCTCCACAATCTTGGCAGCCTCAACCATTGAGTCGACATCGCGACCATATATCTGTATGCCCACAGGGCGTTCCTCGTCGCTGATGGTGAGCTTCTTTACAGTGGCATTAACGGAACGCACCAAAGCCTCGGCACTGACAAACTCGGTATACACCATTGATGCCCCGAAGCGTTTGCAAAGGTGGCGGAAGCCGATGTCGGTGACGTCTTCCATGGGTGCCAGGAAGAGCGGTTGCGGTCCGAACTCTATATTTCCTATTTTCATTATTTTCCTTATTTTCTGTTTTATTGCCTATTGGCGATAAGCCTCGTTTGAATACAGCCAACCACCTATATGCTCTCATAAGAAGCATGTCGGCAGGCTGTTGGTGTTTTACTTACTCATTTCTTGCAGATAAGCCTCTGCCACAGCACACAATTCGTCATACCACTCTTGTCCGAAGCGTCGCACCAGCGGTGCTTCAAGGAAGCGATATACGGGCAGATTCAGCTCTTTGCCTTTAACTACGGCATCGCTGCACACATCCCAGCGGTTGTAGTTGAGAGCCACCATGCCGCTTTCAAAGCGTTTCTCGCGAATGGGGTATAATGCGCACGATATAGGCTTCACGAATTTGGAACGGTTCTGTCGGTAAGCACGTTCAAGTGCGCAAAGACAGCATCCGTTGTCGTCGTAGCATGTAAACACGCAGTCCTTGCCACCAACAATGCTGGTGACGAGGTCGCCATCGCGGTCGGTATATGCCACGCCTTGCTGGTCGACCACGGCTTGTGCCTGTGCCGACATGTCGCCCCATACAGTGTCGAGGGTATCTTCGATGCCGGCAATCTCGTCGAGTGTCACGGGTGCTCCGGCATCGCCTTCAACGCAGCAGATGCCGCGACATTTGCTAAGGTCGCAGCAGAACTTCTCTGTAATGATGTCGGACGACACCAGCACATTGTCTATCTCTAATATCATAATATGTATGTTGTATGCTTTTGATTATTGAAAATGGTCTACCAGTCGATTTCTGCTTCGCCCCACTGCTTGAGATAGGCGTTGCATTGCGAGAAGTGCTTGTTGCCAAACCACCCTCCACGGTTGGCTGATAGCGGTGAGGGGTGCACCGACTCGAGCACCAGATGGCGGCTGCGGTCGATGAGTTTTGCCTTTGAGCGTGCATAGCCTCCCCACAGCAAGAACACCAGATGGCTGCGTTGTGCCGACAAAGCGCTGATGGCGGCATCGGTGAACGTTTCCCAACCATGCCGTTGATGACTTGCTGCCTGATGTGCCCGCACCGTGAGTGTAGCGTTGAGCAGCAGTACGCCCTGTCGTGCCCAGCGGGTGAGGTCGCCCGATGATGGCATGGGTTTGCCAAGGTCGAGGGTTATCTCCTTGAAGATGTTTTGCAGCGACGGCGGGAATGGTATGCCATCTGCCACGGAGAAGCTAAGACCTTGTGCCTGCCCGGGCTCGTGATAAGGGTCTTGTCCGATTATCACCACACGCACCTTGTCGAAAGGACATAGGTTGAATGCATTGAATATTAGAGCTCCCGGCGGATAGCAGGTAGTGGTGCCATACTCGTGGCGCACGAAATCGGCGAGTGCGGCAAAGTAGGGTTTGTCGAACTCGCTACCGAGATGTTGCTGCCAAGTGGGGTCAATCTTTACATTCATTATGTGGTGGTTTGGTTACGGAAAGTGTTATGCATACGGCTGTGGGTGCCGTGATGTGTGTGCAAAATTACTAATTATTATCCAAAGGCATGCCGTGTGGCGTCATGAAATGATGCCACACGGCATTAGTAAAACAAAAGACCCAGCCTCACACACATTATGTGTGCAAGACTGGGACATGCTTTTGTTAATCTATAGTGGTTATGAAAACTACCGCCTTTTAATTAATAACAGGCTGGTTGTCTTTACTTAATCACCTTAATGGTCTTGCCCTCGGCAGTGCGGACGATGTTGATGCCCTTCTGCATGCTGCTGAGCTTAACGCCATCGATGCTGAAGATCTGTGCCTCGCCATTGAGTGTGGTGTTGGCAACATTGTTGATACCTACTGTTGTATCGCCCTCGCCATAGATGCGCACGTAGTTGTACTTAGCGTAGCTGCGTGATGTGCCGTAAACGCTACCTATCTGGATCTGGTTCAATGCAAAGAACTTAGCGAATGCTGCATCGAGGTCTTGCTGCTGGTTGAGATAAGGCACGTTGCACTTCTTGCCATTCACCTCTAAGCCGTTGTCCTTAGAAATCTTGATTTTTACAACGCCCTCGATATCAGAGAGAGTGTTGTAGATACCAAATGCAGTGCCAGAATGGAGAACCACCTGGAGTTCCTTCTTGCTCTTTGAATAGAGGAAGTGGAAGCAGTTGCCCTTCCATTCCTTGATATCCTCACCTACAGAGAGAATATCCTGGTCGAGGAAGTAGCCTACATCGCTAAGATCGATTTCTGCTTCAACATACTGCTTGTCCCAATTGATTCTTCTTTCTTCCATCCAAGGCTTGCCATTAGGCAGATAGCCCTCTTCGCAAACATTCACGAATGTTGCAGGAGGTTCTGGAGTAACGGCCTCCTTACCAAACTCTACCTCTACTGGTGAGCCGTTCAGGTCGGCAATAGTGAATGTGAAGTGGAAGTCAGAGAATGTACCATCCTCAGCGTTATACTTTGCAGTGCCCTTGAGTGTAGTGATAGAAGCATAGTCGCCATCTTCGAGGCCCAAAGCGCCAGCGACAAGAGCATTTACGTTGCTCCACTCGCCATCGAGTTCTGTTTCATCGAGAGTAACTTCGCCTGTAGTCTCGTCGATATCGAACAACAGACCCTGGATATACAGATCGCCAACTACTGTTGTGCCAATAGTGAAATCCTTGAAGTTAAGATCGTAGAAGCCTTCCATAGCTGTTGTATTGAGCTCCATAGTCTTATCGGTCATAGGTGTTGTGGTTCCGTTGAATGTCACCTTCATATCATCGACAACCTGTGTTACTTCAGGCTCGAAAGCAGAAGGATCGGTTTCGCCGAAGGTAAGAAGCAACACGAGGTCTTTACCATCCTTCTCGCCGATGAGATAAACCATGCCATAAGCATGCTGCTGCTCGTCCTTGGTGAATGTGATGAACTTAGAGAAACGTGCGTTGAGAGTAAACTCTACGCCATTGTATTCAGAGTCGGCTGCTGTAATGGTAACAGTTGTTGGGTCTGAGTTAGAATAGAGGTCGTAAGCGATGCCCTTAGAGCTAACCTCTGTGCTCTTCTCAGCAAACTTCAATTTGATGTCGCCGAACTTCGCAGAATTGTTGTTGCCATCCAAAGCATACACGCCATTGAATGTAACCTCACAACCGCCATCGGCTGTTGTATTGAACATAGCATAAGCAGGGTCGGCATTTGTCTCGCCTGTTTCGCCCTCGCCCACTGCGAAGTTAACAAGGAGAGGCTCTGTGTACTTTGTTCCAGTCTCTGGTTCTGGTTGTGGCTCGGTAGCAGTGTTCACCACCTTGATATACTTGTATGTAGCGTGGCTCATGTTGTCGCCCTGGCATCCACCCACCTGGATAGAAGAGAGAGCGAAGAGCTGTGAGAGCGACGACTCTACAGCGCCTGATGAATTCTTGTTGTAGAGAGTGCCGTTAACGTAAAGGCCCTCATTGTTTACAACCTCCACCTTGATAGTGCCACTGATGCCCGTGATGTTCTCAACGCGAACTGGGTTGCCATCTGATGTACAGAAGTCGACCTCAAGAGAGTTTGTTGCCGCTGTATAATACAAGTGATAGCAGGTGCCATTCCACTCAGCAATGTCCTTGCCAATAGAGAAAATGTTCTCGAGCGTGCCAGAACATGTAGAGAGATCGATTTCTGCCACTACCTTCTGGGTAGACCAATCGATATCGACTGTGTGCTTGAAACCTACACCCGTAGCGGTGAAGTCCTCTACAACATTATTTTCGCTGGCAGCATAGGCAATGCTACCTGCAGCCCATGCCACCATTGTGAGCACTGCAACTGCGATAAGAGATAAAATTTTCTTCATACGAAAATCTTTTAATTTGTTAGTAATAGTTATTATGGTTTATTGATTTTAATTGTCAAGTATTATTTGTGTTTTACTTTCATTTTGTAAGTTTACGATGTGTATTACTTATATACTACCATCATTTTGCAAAAATAAAGGAAATATTCTGTACAGCCAAACAATTATCCGATTATTTTAAAAAAGATAAAAAAAGGTTTTAAAAACGAACAAATATACTGAAAGGGTGCATTGCGTACATTATTATATGAAGTGATACTCGTAAATTATGTGCACAAAAAGCTTTTGTCATGCATTCTGTTGGGTTAATAATATCAAAAAATAAGGCTTATTTTATGTCAACCCACATTTTTTATATAATTTCGCACAGATTTATAGTATTTCGTTTAGAAAACAGTCCTGGTTCTGGCGTACTGCCATGCCACAGAGCTGCATAAAACTAACAAGAACACAAATAAAAATACAAATAAGAACACTAAAAAGATAATATGAATATAGCACTTATTGGCTACGGCAAGATGGGCCACATGATAGAGGACATCTGCAAAGAGCGTGGCCACAACATCGTAAGCATTATCGATGTAGACAATCAGCAAGACTTCGAATCGCCTGAATTTGCATCTGCCGATGTGGCAATAGAGTTCACATCGCCCACCGCTGCCTACAACAACTATCTGAGGGCTTTCAAAGCCGGCGTGAAGGTGGTGAGCGGTTCTACTGGATGGATGAAAGACCATAGTGATGATGTGCGCCGACTCTGCCAGGAAGAGGGGCACACACTGTTTTGGGCATCTAACTTCTCCATCGGCGTAGCGATATTCTCAGCAGTTAACCGCTATTTGGCAAAGATAATGAACCAGTTTGCACAATATGATGTGCGCATGGAAGAGACACACCACATCCATAAGCTCGACGCACCCAGCGGCACTGCCATAACACTGGCAGAAGAGCTTATCGACAACCTCGACCGCAAGCAGGAATGGGTGAAGGGCGAGCAACATCTTGCCAACGGCACCATTGAGGGCACCAACAACTGCGCAGACAACCAGGTGGCTATAGAGAGCATCCGACGCGACGAAGTGCCAGGCATACACTCTATAATATACAACTCCGACGCCGACAGCATCACCATAACCCACGATGCACACTCTCGAAAAGGATTTGCACTCGGTGCGGTGCTCGCAGCAGAGTATACCCTTAACCACAACGGACTGCTCACCACCTCCGACCTATTCAAATTCTAACCATTGCCATAGGTGTCCACGCACAAGGCAAGGAAATATCACCAACAATAAGCAACCAAGAAAGAAATGACCGACAAAGAAAGAAAGACCCTTGATCCATTCAAGCAATGGGTCAAGTTCACAGTGGCAGCAGTGCTCTACCTTGTATTCCTCTATTGGGTGAAAAGCTGGTGGGGACTGATTGTTCTGCCCTTCATATACGATGTCTACATAACAAAGAAGATACGCTGGCAATGGTGGCGCGACTCGGAGGGTCCGGTGCGTTTCATCATGTCGTGGGTAGACGCACTGGTGTTTGCCATGGTGGCTGTCTACTTCATCAACCTATTCTTCTTCCAGAACTATGTCATACCATCGTCGTCGCTCGAGAAGTCGCTGCTCACCGGCGACTATCTCTTCGTGTCGAAGATGAGCTATGGACCACGCAAGCCGATGACACCACTCACACTGCCGCTGACACAACACACCCTGCCCGCCTTTGAGTGCAACTCTTACATAGAGTGGCCACAATGGAAATATGAGCGTGTGAAGGGCTTTGGCGCAGTGAAGCAGAACGACATCGTTGTGTTCAACTATCCGTCGGGCGACACTCTGTGCAATGCGCCATCATATCAAGCACAGGATTTTTACAACTATGTGTATGGCTATGGCGAAAGCATCTATGCCGAGCAGAATGGCGGATTGCCTAACCTCAATGGCATGACGCCTATGCAGCAGCGCAAATTCTTCGACAAGGTGTATTGGTTGGGCAGACAGTATGTCAATGCCAACCGCGAAACCTTCGGCGAGGTGATTACACGTCCCGTCGACCGCCGCGAAAACTATGTGAAGCGCTGCGTGGGTCTGCCCGGACAGACACTGCAAATAAAGAACCGCATCATCTACACCGACGGCAAAGCCAACAAGGAGCCCGACAACGTGCAATATCAGTATCGCATGAAACTGAAGGGACAGCTGCCCGACGAACTCGCAGATCAGCTCGGCATCTCAGAGAGCGACCTCTACGACTACAACCAGACGGGCATGATACCGCTTACTGCAATGGCAGCGAAGACACTCAGAGCACAGAAGAATATCGTGGAGAAACTCGACCTCGTGACCGAGGCATCGACCATCGACATATATCCGCTCAACGGCAACAAAGGATGGACACGCGACAACTACGGACCGATATGGATTCCGAAGAAGGGTGCCACTCTGAAGCTGTCGCTCGACAACATCGCCATCTACGAGCGCCCAATAAAAGTGTATGAGGGCAACGACCTGCAGGTGCGCAACGGCAAGATATATATCAACGGCAAGCAAACCAATAGCTACACCTTCAAGATGGACTACTATTGGATGATGGGCGACAATCGTCACAACTCTGCCGACTCACGCTACTGGGGATTCGTGCCCGAAGATCATATCGTGGGCAAACCAATATTCATCTGGTGGTCGCACAACCCCGACAAGCCTGGCTTCTCCGGCATACGATGGGAGCGACTATTCAGATTGGTCGACAACATTAAATAAAACACTACCGTGGAAATGCTACAATCTACGGCAGTGCTCTCTACCGCCTACTTCCCACCGGTGCAGTGGATGCAGAAGCTGCACCGCTACGGGCATGTGGTGATAGAGCAACACGACAACTTCATAAAGCAGACCTACCGCAACCGCTGCCTCATAGCAACAGCTAACGGCGTTCAGGCTCTCACCGTACCTATAGAAAGATATGAGGGGGCGAAATGCCCCATGCGCGACATACGCATCAGCGACCACGGCGAATGGCGACATCTGCATTGGAACGCACTCGTATCTGCCTACGGCGAGAGCCCGTTCTTCATATATTATGCCGACGACCTGCACCCTTTCTTCGAGAAGCGATGGAAGTATCTCGTCGACTTCAACATGGCTATCACCGAGAAGCTGTGCGAACTGCTCGACATACGACCCAACATAACGCTGTCGGAGAGCTACACCGACTGTGAGGCACTGCAACAAGAGGCTCACGGCACGGCACGCATCGACGACTATCGCGATGCCATACGCCCCAAACACCCCCTGCCCGACCCCACCTTCAGTCAACGACAATACTATCAGGTGCATGCCCTACGACAGGGCTTTCAGCCAAACATGTCGGCAGTTGACCTATTGTGCAACGAGGGACCAGAAGGCATATTCTATCTTTAACCCAAATCGGTAATTAGATTTGGGTTAAAAAGCCCTGGCAACCGATGGATTTGCATGCCAGCAAACCTGGCAACCCACTGCCATACGACAATTAGCCGTAAATGGCTACCATTCAAAAACGGCAAAAACCGCCAAAGACTGATGCTCAAAAAAGATTAAATATTGTTAGAAAACTTTGCAGCGTTAAATATTTTCCATACCTTTGCACTTTGTGGGTTTTATGCGTGCATAACAAAGTGATGCTCACTACAATAGAGCCACGCACCCCATTGGCAAAGATAGCCGCAAAACTATCATTTTAAACATCAACATCACACTGATTAATGCGCAAAGCATATTTTCTTATCATCGCCGCAGCCGTTAGCGGCATCTTCACATCGTGCATAAAAGACGAAGCCCCCAATGCCGAATGCGACATTGAGCGCGCCTACATACACGCCGATGTGCCAGAAGACATCTTCCTTAAAGCCACTGATTCTATTGGATTGGTGAACGAAGATGCCAAAACCGTGAACTTTATCGTGCGCAAGGGCACCGACCTTACCGCCATAGCTCCTATATTCCACGTCACACCGGGTGCCACCACATACCCGGCAAATGGTTCGATGCAGGATTTCTCGCATGGAGCCGTGAGCTACACCGTGACATCGGAAGATGGACAGTGGCACAAGACCTATCGCGTTAGCGTGAACGAGAAAGAGGATATGTCGCCACACTTCAACTTTGAAACATTCTTCCTGGAGCCCACAAAGAGCAAGTATTATGTATGGTCCGACCTCAACAGCAACGGCGAGTACATGAACAACTGGGCATCGGGCAATGGCGGTTATAGCATCGTGGCACAAAGAGCAACACCCGACAAATATCCCACAACCCCACTGACAGAGGGATACGAGGGTCACGGTGTGAAGATGGAAACAAAGAGCACTGGTATGGCAGGCTTGATGTTTGGCATGCCGATAGCTGCCGGCAACCTGTTTACGGGCAGTTTCGACACTGAGACAGCCAAAGATAACGCACTGCTCTCTACACACTTCGGTGAGGGTCCCTACTGCGTGATATCTGCGAAGCCAGTGAAATTCACCGGATGGTATCAGTATACCCCAGGAGCAGAATACAAGAACCTGCAACAAGAGTTGGTGCCAGGCAAGACAGACCAAGCCGACATGTATGCAGTGATATTCCGCAACACCACTACCGATGCCAACGGCAAGCAAACACCATTCTATCTCAACGGCAATAATGTAAAGACAAGCAAGCAGATAATAGCCATCGCCTCTGCCGGACCTGCCGACAAGACCGAGAACGGATGGAAATACTTCGATGTGCCATTCGTCTACACATCGGAGTTCGACCCACGCACACTCGAAACAGGTGGCTACAGCATGGCTATCGTATTCACATCGAGCGTAGAGGGAGCACACTTCGAAGGCGCCGTGGGCAGCACACTGCTCATCGACAAGGTGACAGTGGTAATGGAATAACAACACTTACAATCGCAACAACAACCGCACAATAAGATATGAAAAAATTCTTAACGCTTGCCGCCATCGTATTAGCATCGGCGGGCAACGCAATGGCATTAGGAATATTCGACAACCTGAAGTATCAGGTGCGACTGGGATATAACATCGGCGGAACAGCTCCCGTGGGCATGCCTGCATCCATACGTTCTCTCGAAGAGTTTAAGCTGAAGAACAACATGGTGCTGGCACTCGACGCCTATAAGCCACTGCCCAACAACTGGGGCATCATGGCAGGCTTCCACTACGAGAACAAAGGCATGCACACCAACGCAAAGGTGAAAAACTACCACATGGAAATGCGCTATGGCGACCAACCCATAGAGGGTATGTTCACTGGTAATGTGGTGACCGACGTGCAGGAGTGGATGGTAACACTGCCCCTGCTCGCCACCTACGACGTTAATCACAACGTGCGACTCAAGGGTGGTCCCTACTTCTCTTACGTCATGAGCAACAACTTCAGTGGCTATGCCTACAACGGATATCTGCGCACCGGCGACCCAACAGGACCAAAGGTGTCGCTCGGAGCTGCCGAGAGCGACCGCGGCGACTACGACTTCACTGAAGACCTGCGCCACTGGCAGTTTGGTGTCGACGTGGGTGTCGACTGGTATTTCTCCAAGCACTTCGGCTGCTATGCCGACCTGAAGTGGGGATTGACATCGGTGTTCCGCGACTACTTCACGACGATAGAGCAAAAGCTGTATCCTATATATGGCACAGTAGGCGTGACCTACCGACTGAAATAACACAACACTGCATTCAGGATTACACAACAAAATATTTAATCAATAAATCAAAATGAAGAAAATTATCTTATCTCTTGTAGCCTTGGCTACTACAATGGTGGCCATGGCTGCCAGCGACACTCCAAAAAAGGGACAAATAATTGGCGGAGACTTTGAAAAATGGCATAAGGCCTCATTCTCTGGTCAGACTTCTGACGAGCCTAACGGCTGGCACTCATTCATGAGCGGACACGCCACAAAATCGCTGTATGAAGCAGCTCTTAAGAACACACATACATTCATCTGTAACGAAACACGCCCTGGCTCTACTGGCAAGCAGAGCGTAAAGCTCACATCAGGTATTGTTAAAGTGGTTTTTGTACAACAACCTGCCAATGGCACCATCACCACTGGCCGACTCATTGCTGGTAGCGCAACAGCCAACGACCCTGCCAACTGCTCTATGAGCAACCCATCAGAGACAGCTAAGGACGGCAATGGCGACCCATTCTACGCTCCTCTCACCACTCGTCCCGACTCTATCGTGGCTTGGGTGAAGTTCAAGCAAGGCAAACTGTCGGACAGCAATGCCAAATACAAGTATGCAACAATGTCGGCTATCCTCCACGGCAACAGCAAGTATCAGGATCCAGAAGACGCAACCTACAACAACGTAGTGGCTAAGGCAGTGAACAACACCATCGAGTCTAACGACTTCAAGTGGCAGCGCATCTCTGTGCCTTTCGACTACAAGAAGTATGCAAGCAACAATGCTGAGCCTCACTTCATCCTCATCACCTTCTCTACAAATGCCGAGCCTGGTGTGGCAAGCACAAGTGCCGACAACCCCGACGTGATGATTATCGACGACGTAGAACTTATATATAACAAGGAATATACCGACGACCTTGTTATCAGCGCCAACGGCATCACCGCTCCCGCACAGAAGGCAACCATTGTTGTTACAGAATATCTCGACGGCACCTACAACATGATGCTCAAGAACTTCACCTTCGGCGAGGGCGAAGAGGCTCTGCCTATCGGTGATGTTACAATGGCAAATCTCAAGCCTACCAACAACAACGGCACACTCCACTTCACCACTGAGCAGGATGCTACTATCACCAATGGCGGCGAGGTTGCCGAGATGCTTAATGGCAAGATACACCTTAAGATGGAGGGCGACCTGAAGAACGACAAACTCTCGGCTGTAATCAACCTCGAGGTGTTCAACCAGAAGATTGTTGCAGTGTTTGGCAAGGTAGAAAACAGCGTGAAGAACATATCTGTGAGCAACAACAACGAAGTAACAGCAATCTACGACATGGCTGGACGCAAGCTCAACAAGATACAGAATGGCGTGAACATCGTGCGCAAGGCCGATGGCACTACAATAAAGGTTATTAAGTAAGAATTGTTTTTACAGCATACCCAAAGGCTGCTTGCTTTCCGCAAGTAGCCTTTTTTGTTTTAGGGATGTTGATAATGAGCAAAAAAGGTGTTGACAATGAGCAAAAAAACTGGCTGTCTTCTTTGTCAGTTTGCGGAAATTTCAGATATTTGCATCTGCCCAAACAAGAGGCAGCAATAAACAAGCACAATCAACAAACAAATAAGCATCATGAGAAAAGTAATCGGCATTGGCGAGACAGTGCTCGACATCATATTCAAGGACAACAAGCCTATAGAGGCAGTGCCTGGAGGCTCTACATTCAACAGTATCGTGTCGTTGGGACGCGCTGGCGCCAACCCCACCTTCATCAGTGAGACGGGCAGCGACCGCGTGGGCGACTATGTGCGACAGTTTCTGCACGACAACAATGTGAGCACTGCCGCCATCAATGTCTATCCCGACACCAAATCGCCTATATCACTGGCATTTCTCGACGAAAACAATAATGCCGACTACATATTCTACCGCGATCAGCAGCATGAACACATGGACTTCAGCTACCCTGAGATACACCGCGACGACATCATTATCTTTGGCTCGTTCTATGCCGTCAACCCACAGCTGCGCCCACAGGTGTCGGGACTGCTGGAGCATGCCAAGCAGCAGGGGGCTATCATCTACTACGACATTAATTTCCGTCCGGCACATAAGAACGATGTGCTGAGGATCACACCCAACCTGATAGAAAACCTGGAGTATGCCGACATTGTGCGTGGCTCTGCCGACGACTTCCTTGTGCTCTACAAGAAAGACACTCCGGAGCGCGTGTATCGCGCCGAGACATCGTTCTACTGTCCTCGACTGATATATACCAACGGGGCACAGCCTGCTACCGTATTTGCCGACAATGGCTTCCACAAGACATATCCCATACCCGCCATAGAGACAGTGAGCACCATCGGAGCCGGCGACAACTTCAATGCCGGATTCGTCTACGGACTGCTGAAGCTAGGCATCACACGCAACGACATTGAGAAGGGGCTCAGCGAAGACACATGGGACAAGCTGATAGGTTATGCTACGGCGTTCTCTGCCGACTGCTGCCGCGACATATTCAACTACATCTCCAAGGAGTTCGGACGCAAGATGCTCCTCACACTTTAATATCAACGACAATAATCACACATCACTCATTATGACAAGCAACAATACGCTGGCTCTGTCAACAGCACAACACGTGGCAGACATACACTATGTGGGCGTCAACGACCGCCATAAGGACATCTTCGAGGCATTGTGGCCACTGCCCTATGGAGTGAGCTACAACTCTTATATCATTGCCGACGACAAGGTGGCGCTGATAGACACTGTAGAGGTAGACTTCTTCTCGCAGTTTATCGACAACATACATTCTGTTATTGGCGATAGAGACATAGACTATATCATCGTGAACCATGTAGAACCCGACCATAGCGGTTCGCTGGCATTGATCAAGAAATACTATCCCAATGCAGTTATCGTGGGCAATAAAAAGACCTTCGAGATGGTGCGCGGATATTATAATGTGGGCAACAACGACGACACCCTTGAGGTGAAGCATGGCGACACGCTGTCGCTGGGCAAGCACGAGCTGGCATTCAGCATGATTCCTATGGTGCACTGGCCCGAAACCATGGCCACCCTCGACGCTACTGCTCATGTGCTCTTCTCGGGCGATGCCTTCGGATGCTTCGGCGCACTCAATGGTGCCATCGTCGACGAGGATATGAACTGCGATGTTTATTGGGGCGAGATGCAGCGCTACTACTCCAATATCGTTGGCAAATATGGCGTGCCGGTGCAGCAGGCGCTTAAGAAGCTGGCTGGGGCACAAATCGACTATATCTGCTCCACCCACGGTCCGGTGTGGCATAAGCACATCGACAGAGTGATGGCAGAATACAACCGCCTGAGCCTCTACCAGACGGAGCCTGGCATCGTGATAGCCTATGGCTCTATGTATGGCAACACCGAGAGGGCAGCAGAAATAATTGCACGGGCTGCAAGCCGTGCCGGCGTGAAGAACATTGTGATGCACGATGTGTCGCGCTCTAACCACTCTTATATCCTGCGCGATGTGTTCAACTATCGTGCGCTTATTCTCGGTGCTCCTACCTACAACAATGGTCTGTATCCGCAGATGGACATGCTGCTCACCGAACTGGCAGGACGCAACATCAAGAACCATCTGCTGGGCGTGTTCGGCTCGTGCACTTGGGCAGGACAGGCAGTGAAGAAGATAATGGAATGCAACGAGAGCAAGCTCGGATTCGAAGTGGTGGGCGTGCCGGCAGAGATAAAGCAAAGCGTCAATGCCGACAGTCAAGTGGCTCTCGAAGCCTTAGGAACGGCCATGGCAGAACGCTTATTGCAAGCCGAACAATAATGTTGTGCGCTACATATATTACGAGAAAAGGCTAAACCCAAATCGGTCATTGGATTTGGGTTAAACCAACATCTCATAAAAACAAAACAATGGGTCTTCAACATATCACTGAACTACTAATGTTCAGGATTTGTTGAAGACCCATTGTTTTATATAGAAGATAAAATTCATTATACCACCAAAACGCTTGCCCTCATCAGGTGCATAATTCCCAATCGATCATTAGACCGATTAGTGACAACCGGTTATTACCGAGGCAGCTAAAAAATCTATTTGTTGAGACTTTTATAACTACCCTCTGTGATGTCGGCAAGGGTAAGATGGCGATAGAGTATATCGTACATTTCGGTGTATTGACTACCCAGCTTAAGGCGCACACAGTTGTCTTCGTAGAGGAAGGCGATGTCGCCGTCGCCACACTCATTCATCGTAGAGTAGGCAGAATAGCCATTGGTGATTTCCTTGCGTTGCCAACCGCCAACCCATGCTGAAGGCTGCACCATATCAGCTGCATTGGCAAAAGCCTTCCAGTAGACCGACACATGGCTGCGACGCTCACGATTAGACGGATGCTCGCCCTCTGTGCCGCGTGGCATCGACTGCAGGGCTACATACGCCTTCTTGCCATTGGCATCGACGGCAGGCATCACAAGCACCTCGCCGTTGGTGTCGTTGCCTATGCCTGCAGTGCCATCATCGACAGATGTCGATGCCACTGCCTCGCCCCACGAGCCTGTGGCATGCTGTGCGTCGGCATAGCGAAACACATTGAAATATCTGCCGCCACGCATGCGGCAGCTCAGCAACACGCTGCCATCGGGCAGCTCCACCAGTTTCGACTCATCGCCCTTAGGTGCTGGGCGTGCCTCAGCGCCACCCAAAGCGTGCCATTGCTTGCCAAAATCGTCGGAATAGACCACCAATGCGCCACAGTTGGTGGTGAGTGCAGAATATATACGGTAATAGCTGCCATGCTTCACAATGCGGCTCTGGCATATCCTGCCACTCGCAAAGAACAAGCGGCTGACGGGAGCCTCAGCAGCAGTGTTGAAGATGTCGTACACCTGCGGTGTTACGTCGGCGCCATTCCATGTATGTCCGCCGTCGATGCTATAGTAGCGGCCCACCCTTATCGCCTCAGCATAGTTGTTGGCAGGCGTTGCTTTGGAGCGCCCGTAGCCCACCGATCCAGAGCCGCACATCATCAGCATGCGTCCGCTCTGGCTGTCGCGCACCACGGCAGCATCGCCATGACACTGGTCGTAGGTGCCCATGCCAAAGCCCGTAACAATCTGTCGTGGCTCCGACCATGTGCGTCCGCAGTCGGAACTGTAGCGTGCCTCGATGCTGATATTGCCCACTGAGCCTACATCGCCCCACACCGTGGCATCGGTAACGCCCGAGCGGTTGTCGGCAAAAGCCACAACATTGTTGCCATAGGCAATGACGGCAGGTATGCGATAGAACTCATGGCGTGTGGTGTCGGTGTGCCACAACACTGTTTGTGCCGATGCTGCCACCGCCATCGAGGCTGTGAGCAGAGATAATAGTATTTTTTTCATTGATGTAATAGATGTATGTTATGTGTTATGATTGCTGCTAATCGATGCTAAGATTGTCGATGCTCTCTATCACTTGCATGGTGTCGTCGAAGCCTTGGCGTATCACACCCCGTTGCTTCATGTCGCTTAGCATCTGCAGTGTGGAGTTCCAAAAGCCATTGATGTTGTAGAGCACCACCCGCTTGTGATGATAGCCTATCGATGCCGATGCCAGCACGGTGAATATTTCGTCGAGTGTACCGATGCCTCCGGGCAGAGCAATAAACACATCGGAGCGTTGCATCATTATTGCCTTGCGGTCGGTGAGGTCGTCGCAGAGTATCTTCACATCGACATAATCGGACACTCGTCCACCCTTTTCCACTATCTGGGGCACCACACCAATGGTCATACCGCCGGCATCGTGTGTGGCTTTTGCCACAGCCTCCATAAGTCCGAGGTTGCAACCGCCAAACACAAGCGTGTGACCATGGTCGGCAATCCACTTGCCCAGCAGTGCAGCATGCTCGAAATAGGCAGCATCGATGCTGGAATTGGCAGAACAGAAAACACAGATATTCATAGTATTTAAGCTTTTAGATTAATAACCCTTCGCTCCATAGCGTTTTGCTCGGAGCTATAAGTAGGTGTTCAAAAATAATCGCATATATGAATCTTATTAAAAGTTATGCTTTTAATTTTGAACACCTACTTATGTCTACAAATTTATGAATAAAAAACGGCTAAGTGGAAAAGTTCTGAGCTTTTTTTGTTTCATAGTGTTTTTAGTGACAGATTTATAATGATACATAATTTCTAAAACGCATCAAACCTTCTGCCAATATTGTGCGGGGGCAGGCAATATTCCAGCGCATGAATCCTTCTCCAACAGCTCCGTACATTGTCCCAGCATTGAGCCATAACCCCGCTTCTGCAATCAAACGCTTTTCAAGTTCCTCTGATGATATGTTGAGTCTGCGACAGTCCATCCAGACAAGATACGTCCCTTCCAAAACCGTAAGCGGAAAATCTGGCAACTGTTCCCGGCAAAAGTTTTCCATGTAACGATAGTTGGCATACAGGTACTCGACAAGCTGGTCCAACCATTCCGCACCTTCGTTGTAAGCTGCCTGCGTAGCGATTACACCGAAAGGATTGACATCACACACCTCGTTATCGTTGATAGCCCGGTCTATTTTTGCTCGAAGGCTGGCATCGGCGCAGACGATGTTCGCAATCTGCAACCCGGCGATGTTGAACGCCTTGCTGGGAGATATGCAGGTTATGGAATGACGAAGAAAATCTTCGGATATGGAAGCAAAAGGAATATAGCGATGACCTGGAAAAACCAGCTCGCAATGAATCTCGTCTGAAACGACCGTAACACCGTGGCGGAGACAGATTTCTCCGATACGTAGCAGTTCCTCCCGTCTCCACACCCTTCCTGCAGGGTTGTGAGGATTACACAGAAGCATTACCTTTACTTTCGGATCGGAAGCTTTACGTTCCAAGTCCTCATAATCAATGGCATATGTATTGTCTGCAAAGCGTAAGGGCGATGAGACTATTTCGCATCCATTGTTGCGGATAGACGAAAAGAAACAGTTATAGACGGGTGTCTGCACCAGAACCTTGTCGCCCGATACGGTCAAAGCCTTGATGATTGCCGATACCGCTGGAACAACGCCTGAAGTATAAATAATCCATTCACGGTCAATCTCCCAGCCGTGACGACTTGCAAACCAGTCCGTAACAGATTTATAATAGCTGTCGGGAACAAGGGTATAACCGAAAATGCCGTGTTCAACCCGTCGGCGCAAGGCATTGACGATGGCGGGAGCCGTATGAAAATCCATATCTGCCACCCACATCGGCAATACATCTTCGTTTGTGGCACTGTCCCATTTGTAGGAATTGGTTCCCCGCCGCGGAATTTTTGTCTCAAAATCGTATTTCATACCTTCATATTAATCGGTGAAACAAGTACGCTCGTCTCGGAGACGTATTTCACAATCGGCTGGAGCCTTGATGTTTTCGTCTATGGTGATGGAGCCAATTTCATCGGCCACGATACATCCAGACATCGGATTTTTGACATTCGTAATAGCTCCGCAAATATCAGCCTGCAACGTGCTGTATTCAAATGCACGGTCGCAATCCGGTCCGAATGTACAGTTTTCAAGTATCAGGTCATGCGCATAGCAGAGCGGTTGTTCTCCGGTAATGTGACAGTTGACCAGACGCAGATTCTTCGAGTGCCAGCCCAGGTATTCACCGTTGAGTTCGGAATCATAAATCGTTACGTTCTCTACTTCCCAGAACGCATCTTTGGTCGTAATCCTGGCATTATGGATTTCAACATCCTTCACGTACTGGAACACGTACTTGCTGTCACTTTCCAACCCGTCCACATAAATATTTCTGCTGAACATGAAAGGGTAGGTGCCTCCATGCAGTTTGAGATTCTTGATGCGGATGCCGTTGCATCGCCAGAATACCTCGTCGGCATCGTTTACCGTTACATTCTCGATGTCAATTTCATCCATCTCGCGGAACATCTTCGGTGCGTCGATGACCGTGTCGGTCATTTTCAGGTGGTCGCTATACCACAGGGCAGAACGGCCTCCGACATCGAAATAGCAACGATCGATTTTGAAACCGTGTACATGCCAGAAAGGATAGTTACCCTCGAAACGGCATTCGAAAGCTTCGATATTGCTGCACTCTTTAATGGCCGATTCCCCGGCACGGACAGTAACATTCTCCAAACGGAGATTATGGGATTCAAACAGCGGACGTTCACCGCCAAATTCTGTATTTTTAATGATATTCATCATAATAATATATTTTATGGTTGATTGATATCGAATAAGAGTATTTCTCCGATAACAGGAGTGGAAACAACCGGTATCTTCTTTTTCAAAGATTCTGCAAATTTCAATGGTTCATCACAGCAATTACGAGTTGTTTATTTCGCAGGTGATGCGCTGGGCTTCATATCAATTTTTATTTCAATATCTCCATACAATCTGCTACAATCTGCTCTACGGTGAGACGGTTATCTATCAGCAATTCCTTCAAGTCATACCTGTCCACAAACTCCTTGCGAGCACCTTTGCAAAGCACTTTCATGTCGGAGGTACCGTAATAACGGGCTATTTTTTCACCGAAACCGCCGTCCAGCACTCCATCTTCAAGAGTGATGACCAGTTCATGTCCTTGTTTCAATTCTTCCAGCAATGTTCCGTCCACACCGGAAATGAAGCGTGGATTTATCAAGGTAGCCTCTATGCCGAACAGTTCACCAAGTCTGTCAGCTACTTCTTCACCCAACTGATAGAATGATCCTAAAGCCACCAGGGCAATTCGGCTTCCTCGTCGGGTTACTTCATATTGATTCATTACCTGTGCATAATCTGCCACTGGAGCAATGTCACGATGCTGTATCCCGTTACTCGGCACACGGATGGCCACTGGACAGGCAGTCTGACAGATGGCCCACGACATCATGGATGTATATTCCTCTATGCAGGTAGGTGCGAGATAAACGAGATTCGGGATATTGCAAAGCAAAGGAATATCGAAAAAGCCAAGATGTGTGACATCGTTCATTGTTCCTAATCCTCCACAGAAAACGAGCATCAAGGCAGGATTGCCGTTGATACACAGGTCTTGTGACACCTGGTCGTATGCACGCTGTATAAAGGTGCTGTATACCCCAAATACCGGTTTGCCACCGCCCTTGGCAATGCCGGAAGCCATAGCTACAGCCTGCTCTTCAGCGATACCCATATCAATGAACTGGCTGCCCGCTTCTTTCCGTCGGTCAGGGGTAAAACCGAATACGGCTGGAGTGCCTGCAGTCAGAGCCACCAGTTCCGGCCGGTGCTTCATCTCGCCAATCAGATAACGGGCGGTAAAGTCGCCGTAATCAGGAATATGACTGAGGTCCGCCTTATCCTTACCACTTTCCACGTCAAAAGGCATACTCCAGTGGAAACGCTCTTTCTGTTCCTCTGCATGGCGGTAGCCTTTGCCTTTCAGAGTATTGATATGCAGCACCACAGGATGGTCAATATCTTTGATGCGCTGCATTGCTTTAATCAACTCGGCCACATTGTTCCCATCAGCAACATACAGATAATCATAGCCCATAGCACGAAAGAAGTTACATTCCGCCTTGCCTTCCGTTTCGCGCAAAAACTGAAGATTTTGGTAAAGACCGCCGTGGTTTTCAGCGATAGACATCTGATTGTCATTTACTATGACGATGAAGTTGGTACGCAATTCCGCACCGACATTCAACCCTTCAAAGGCTTCTCCTCCGCTGAGGGATCCGTCACCGATTACCGCAATCACATTCTCATGTCCACCATGCAGATTTCTTGCCTTAGCCAGACCGGAAGCCAGGCTGACCGATGTGGAGGTGTGCCCAATCACAAAATGGTCATGTTCGCTTTCCGATGGTTCACTGTAGCCGGATACCCTGTCATAGGCATCTGGCTTCATGAATGCCTCACAACGTCCTGTCAGCATTTTATGCGCATAACTCTGGTGAGATACATCAAACACTATTTTATCCGCAGGAGAATTGAATACATAATGAATAGCAATGGTAGCTTCTACCATACCCAGATTAGGACCTACATGTCCACCATGATTGCTCAGTTTACGGATCAACAATCCACGCATTTCATCCGCCAGCTGCTCCAACTGTCCGATGCTCAGCTTCTTCACATCGGCAGGCGAGTTTACATTTTCTATATACATAGCGATTCTTTTAGTTTTACACATGCAAAGATAGGGTAATTCTATGAAAATCGTGGTAGACAAATTACGGATGTTATGACCACAATTACATATTTTGACGATTGCCTATCAAAAGTAAGGACGTGCTCGAAGCATTGGAAGTACTACTCGATGAGTATATCAATTCCGGTAAACTGCGTAACGGGATCTTGCCCACATCTCAATATTGCGCAACGGAAACAGGACTTTCGATAGCTTATTTCGATGATCTTTTGAAATTTGAAACCGGCAGAACTTTGGATGAACGAAGGATTGTTCCATATTTCCACGCAAAACTGCATGCAAATATATTTTTCACTTAGCCAAATTGTTACAAATGAAAATTGCAAAATAGAAATCCGTAACCAGTCGTGGCTCGTTGTTTTTGCCATAAAAACATAAATAAATGCTGTTGTTTGCTTGTTGCTTGCGCGAAACAGAAGTATAAACATAAAAAAGAGTCCGTTTTATAGTGTAATTCGGGCTTGCTTTCAAGCTAATTAAGGCTTCTTTATATATAAAACAAGGCCACTTTTTATATAAAGCAAGGCTTCTTTTTGCATTTTCTCGTGCCTATTTTTTGCACACCGACGTGCCAAACACCACAAAAACGTTGAGCAACAATCCATTACCTGCTACACACTCATATTTCCAAAAAATCGCTGTTGCCTCTTCCTCGTGCGTTTTCCTTGCACTCTTGAGCAATGAAAACATGCAAATATCGTCTTGCCACCGAGAAAGCTATGGCATATTTAAGGAAATATAGAACACCCACATGCTATGTTAGAAATCAAAAAATCCCTGCATCGAGAGCATTACTCTGATACAGGGATTTAACAGTTATGACATTATGAATTAGTCGTTGTTGTGGTCGAGAGAGTCGTTGAAGTCTTTTGGCTCACGATTCTCGCGACGATGTCCGTCGTGGCGCTCGCCATCGCGACGTGGGCGGCGCTCGCCGTCGCGGCGTGGACGACGTTCACGCTCTACATAACCCTCTGGCTTCTCGAGAAGCACGCGGTGAGAGAGCTTATACTTACCGGTCTTTGGGTCGATCTCCATGAGCTTCACCTTGATCTTGTCGCCCTCCTTGATACCAGCCTCTTCAACTGTTTCAAGGCGCTTCCAATCGATCTCAGAGATGTGGAGGAGTCCGTCCTTGCCTGGCATAATCTCTACGAAGCAGCCGTAAGGCATGATAGAGCGCACTGTGCCCTCATACACCTCGCCCACCTCAGGGATAGCCACGATGGCCTTTATCTTGCCGAGAGCAGCGTCGATGGCGTCCTTGTTAGGAGCTGACACCTGCACCTTGCCTACACCGTCGGCCTCGTCGATGGTGATAGTGGCACCGGTTTCTTCCTGCATCTGCTGGATGATCTTACCGCCAGGGCCAATCACAGCACCGATAAATTCCTTAGGAATCTCGATCTGTACGATGCGTGGCACCTGTGGCTTGAGTTCCTTGCGTGGTTCTGATATTGTCTCCATCATGCAGTTGAGGATGTGCTCACGACCTGCCTTAGCCTGCATAAGAGCCTTTTCGAGAATCTCGAAGCTCAAGCCGTCGCACTTGATATCCATCTGTGTAGCTGTCAAGCCATTGCGTGTACCAGTGGTCTTGAAGTCCATATCGCCAAGGTGGTCCTCATCGCCGAGGATATCGCTAAGCACTGCATACTTGTCTTCGCCTGGGTTCTTGATAAGACCCATTGCTATACCTGATACAGGAGCCTTCATTGGCACACCAGCATCCATAAGAGCGAGTGTTCCGGCGCAAACTGTTGCCATTGACGACGAACCGTTTGACTCGAGAATCTGGCTCACCAGACGCACTGTGTAAGGGAAGTCTTCAGGAATCTGACCCTTGAGTCCGCGCCATGCCAGGTGTCCGTGACCAATCTCGCGGCGTCCTACGCCACGCTGTGCCTTAGCCTCGCCGGTGCAGAATGGAGGGAAGTTATAGTGAAGGAGGAAACGCTGGTAGCCGCGCTCGAGCACGTCGTCAACGAGTTTCTCGTCCATCTTTGTTCCGAGAGTACATGTAGAGAGGCTTTGTGTCTCGCCACGTGTGAAGATAGAGCTACCGTGAGGCATTGGCAGTGGCGACACCTCGCACCAGATTGGGCGGATATCGGTGGTCTTACGACCATCAAGACGCTTGCCTTCGTCGAGGATGCAACGGCGCATAGAGTCGCGCATCACATCGGCATAGTAGCGCACCATCTCTGCGTGCTTCTCGTCGAGTTCCTCTGCTGTGAGCTCTGTGTGTGCTGCATCGTAAGCCTCCTGGAAGTCAGCAAGGATCTTGTCGAAAGCCTCCTCGCGCGACTTCTTGTCGTGGTCGCCAGCCTGAGCGATGGCGTAGCACTTGTCGTAGGTCTCCTTGCGGATTTGCTCGCGCAGCTCCTCGTCGTTAACCTCGTGGCAGTACTCGCGCTTCACATCGGTGCCGAGCTCCTTAGAGAGTTCTACCTGCAGCTCGCACATAGGCTTGATAGCAGCCATGGCAGCCTTCAGGGCGCCAATCATGTCTTGCTCCGACACTTCCTTCATCTCGCCCTCAACCATCATGATGTTCTCGGCAGAGGCGCCTACCATGATGTCCATGTCGGCTTCCTTCATCTGCTCGAAGGTTGGGTTGATAACGTATTCGCCATTGATGCGTGCTACACGCACCTCAGAGATAGGGCATTCGAATGGGATATCTGAACAAGCCATTGCGGCTGAAGCTGCAAATCCTGCGAGAGCATCTGGCTGGTCAACGCCATCGGCGCTGAGAAGCATTATCTGCACATACACCTCTGCGTGGTAGTTAGAAGGGAAGAGCGGACGAAGCACACGGTCTACAAGACGCGATGTGAGGATCTCGTTGTCGCCCGACTTGCCTTCACGCTTTGTGAAGCCGCCAGGGAAACGGCCTGCTG
>CAKQAD010000013.1 GCA_934215545.1 uncultured Prevotella sp. | reverse complement strand
GACCCTTTGCGACAACGCACATGTTGTCTACTTCTTTTGAATAAATCATAATCGGTATAATAAATAAATTATTAATGTAAAGTCTTCGCTATTCATGGCGGCTGCCATATCTTATTATATAATAATGTATCGCCTCCTACCCATTAACGATTACAAAATTACAAAAAAAGAATAATACTATACCTATTTCATGGTAAATTTTATCAACATTTAGTAAAATTAGAGTTTTTGAGTTTTGAGATGCAGCGGAGCTGCAATTTTGAATTTTGAATTTTGAGTTTTGAGTTGTTCTCGGCTTCGCCGATTTTTGAGTTTTGAATTTTGAATTGTCAGCGGAGATAATTCAAAAATCATTAACTCAAAATTGCCGAAGGCAATAACTCAAAATTCAAAACTCAAAACTCAAAAATGCGCAAAGCGCACAACTCAAAATTCAAAATTCAAAATTACTTAACTATCATTTTCTTACCATTCTGTATATAGAGTCCGCGTGGCAGACCTTGGAGTGTTGTGCCTACTCGCTGTCCTTGCAGGTTGTAAACGTTATTGTCGGAGTCGTTGACGCTGTTCTCTATGTTGATGGTGCTGATAGCTGTCTCCACACCATCGATGTTTGCACGCAATGCCGATGGCGATGTGCCGATGGGCACGATGAAGTAGGCGCGCATGCCCTTCATCACTGCTTGCGACTCGTTGCCTGGCTTCTTGAATTTGTTGTCTGCTACTATAAACAAGTTGGTGCCGTCGGTGGCGAGTGTAGTAAGGCCGTAGGTGCCTTTCATGCCCCAACCGTCAGAAGGACTCATGAGTTTTGGGTCGCCAGCTATAAGGTTTACGCTTTCGAATGTCGGGTCGACAACAGCATTTGTTGGCTTTATGAGGTAAGGTTTTCCTGCCTCGATGCTTGTAGCGGCATCGAAGTTCATTACATTCTTGCTGACACTGCTTAAGGTGCAGAGCTCTACATCGCCAAACTTCTCTGCTATTACATCGGCAGAAACATCGAATGGCAGACAGATGGTGTTCCATGTGCCTGCAACGAATGAGCGCTTGAGTGATATATTTACATTGTCTTGAGCAGCGAAGGTGTTTTCAGCTGCTTCGTTGAGTACGTTGCTGGTAGTGGTAGAGCCAGTGGTGTAGTCGGCAGACACGATGCGGATGTAGTTGTAGGTGGCGTTGTATTTCTTGCCATTCTGACCCGTTCCAATTTTCACGGTGTTGCTCTTAAGCATATTTACCCATTGTGTAGTAGTTGGAGCCTGGGCTCCGCGCGCCACTCCATTAAACACCGAGCCTTTTGCCTTTGAGAATTCAAGATTCACCACTTTGTCTGTAATGTCTATGTGACCAGTTCCGCCATTATGCTCCTTTCCGTTGTCGTCGACATAACCAAAGTAAGAGCTGAAGTATGTGTTGTCTGGTGTAAAATAGCAGTGAAGTATAGGGTTAGCGACAGAACCTTCCATTTTGTCAGATCTAAATTCGCCATCGCCAGTGGTCATGGCAAAGAAGTCGTTCTCGCCAGAGCAGGTAGAGAGGTCTACCTGTGCCACTACCTTCTGAGTGTCCCAGTCGATGTCTTTGGTTACGGCAAACTGGCCGGTTGCTGTGAATGGGAATGCTGTAATGCCATCAGGCAATACGTCGGCAACCACACTGCCGCTGGCGGGCAATACGTTGGTGATGGTGGCGTTGGTGGGGAGAGATGGCTCTGTGCCACCGATGTTCTTTATTGCAACACTGGTATAGGTGCCGTGCATACGGGTGCCTCCCTCCTCGCTACCGATGGTCATGTCGGCTGCAAAGAAGTCGTCGGTGAGCACAGATGCAGAGCAAACGGTCTGCGCAGTGCCGTCGGTGCCAATGGTGGCTTGAAGACCGTCTGCCTTCGACACCTTGAACACGATGTACGACTTGTTGCTTGATGTTACGCCTGTGGCTGTGTGATTGGTGTTGGAGTCGGTGTCCTTGCCAAAACGCCAGAAGTTGATGTAGCTCAACTTGTAGTAGGCATGCACACGGGCTGGCTTGGTGAGTGTTGCAGAGCTGCTGTTGCCTTCGTAGGTGCCCCACCAGTCTACTCGGTTGCCTTCTGCCACCTTCTCGGCAGTAAGGGTGAAGATGTTGTCGGCATCGGTGCAGTTGGTGGCATCGATTACTATCTCCAAATACTGGGTGTTCCAATCGATAGTGAAGTTCGACTTCCATGCTGCAGCATTTGGCGAATAATTGTTTAGTGTACTGAAGTCAACAAGAGTGCCTAAAGTACCGGCAGACGCTTTTTTCCCCCCCCCATAAATATGCAAAGGATGGCAACGAGAAATGCTCGTGTGTAGAATTTCTTTGTCATAAATTGATGATTTTAAAAAGTAGTAGATATTATTATATATTAATTTCCTTGCTCAAGAATAGGCCTTTGAGATACGTGCAACAACTATCATGCATATACATAAAAACAATATGCACACGCATATAAATAGCATGCATAAACATTTATCCTTTTTAGCTCTCTATATTTTTATTACTCTCTATTTACCAGCCGCTCTACAATATAAATCTCTCTAATTGCGGCTTATGCCTTGTCTATATTAAGACAGCACAAAGATAAAAATTAAATCTTTATTTTGCCGTAGCCATTAATTCAATTTAACACAAAATAACAAAGAGAGAATTGTGTCTAAGCCAATTCTCTCTTTGTTATTTTGTGTTATAAATATGTATGGTGCATGGTTAGCCCATAGTCTGCCAATTAGCCAATGATTTCTTTAAAGCGCGAGCCAAGCACCTCTATGCTTGGCAGCACTATGTGTGCACCTTCGTTGCTAAGGGCGGCGTTGGGCAATGGTCCTGTATTGACGCCAATGGTGAAGCATCCGGCAGCCACGCCGGCACGCACACCCAAAGGTGCATTCTCCACCACAATGCCTTGAGATGGCAGATTGTTGCCTGTCTTGTGCAATCCCATGAGATATGGGTCAGGTGCTGGTTTGCCATGCTCCACATCATAGGCTGTAACGATATGATCTTCGGTTAGAAAGTCGCCGAAATCGTTGAGCAATCGCTTGATGAGTGGTCGCTGTCCGCTTCCTGTCACCACGCCAATCGTCATGCCGGCATCTTTTATCTGCTGCATCAGGTTGCGCACTCCGGGGAATATCTCTGCCACTTTCATGTCGTGAAACAGCGATGTCTTCACATCGTAGATGCGCTGCGCCTCGTCGATGGTGATGTCTTTGTTGAGCTGTCGGCGCACATAAAGGCGAATGGTATCTACGCCCCTTGCGCCTTCTGTGGCATAGGCATCGGCGGCGGTGAAGTGCAATCCAAACTGTCGCATTGCCTCCTGCCACGCCACGGCATGGTTGGGCATGGAGTTATAGAGCACCCCATCCATATCAAACAACACACAGCGAGGGCAGAAATGCTCTACGCTGTGTGTCTGTTCATATTGTCTAATTGCTTCTTTCATCATTACAAGTTAGGTTGCAGCAGGGTTTATAGTGCCCTTTTGCCTTATTTCTCGTCGGCAAGACGAATCTTTATTGCCTCGCTCTCTGCCTCGTAACCAGGCTTGTTGAGCAGTGCAAACATATTCTTCTTATAAGCCTCAACACCAGGCTGGTTGAATGGGTTGACGCCGAGCACATTGCCGCTGATGCCGCATGCAATCTCGAAGAAGTAGATGAGCTGTCCGAGATAGTATTCGTTGAGCTGTGGCACCGACACGCGGATGTTTGGCACGCCACCATCTACGTGAGCCAGACGTGTGCCAAGCTCAGCCATCTTGTTCACCTCGTCAACGCGCTTGCCCTCAAGGAAGTTTAGTCCGTCGAGATTTTCCTCGTCGTGTGGGAAGAGGAGTGTCTTCTCTGGTGTCTCAATGCTGATAACGGTTTCGAAAATAGAGCGCTCGCCCTGCTGTATCCACTGTCCCATAGAGTGCAGGTCGGTGGTGAAGTCGCACGATGCAGGGAAGATGCCCTTGCCATCTTTGCCTTCCGACTCGCCATAGAGCTGCTTCCACCATTCGCTCATGAAGTGTAGCTTAGGCTGATAATTGACAAGGATTTCTATCTTCTTGTCTGCCTCGTTGTAGAGTGCGTTGCGCACTGCTGCATAGATGGCTGCAGGGTTTTCGGCGAATGGCACGTCCTTGCCAGTGGCTTTCTCCATGTCGGCAGCACCCTTTACGAGGGCTGCGATGTCGAAGCCTGCCACAGCGATGGGCAGGAGTCCCACTGGTGTGAGCACAGAGAAGCGTCCGCCCACATTGTCGGGGATGATGAATGTCTTGTAGCCTTCTTTTGTGGCTGCAGCGCGTGCTGCGCCCTTGTGTTCGTCGGTGATGGCAACTATTACGTCCTTTGCCTCTTCCTTGCCACGCTGGTCTTCGCACTGCTTCTTGAGCAGACGGAAGGCGAGGGCTGTTTCAGTGGTTGTGCCCGACTTAGAGATATTGATAACACCAAACTTCTTGTCTTTGAGATAGTCGGTGAGTTCGGCAAGATAGTCCTCGCCAATATTGTTACCAGCGAAAACCACTGTAGGGTTCTTTGCATCGCGCACGAGCCATGCGAAAGAGTTGCCCAATGCCTCTATCACGGCACGAGCGCCGAGATAGCTACCGCCGATGCCAGCTACCACCACCACTTCGCACTTCTCGCGCAGTGTGTTTGCCACACTCTGCAACTGTGCCAAAAAGTCGGGGGTGATTGACGATGGCAAGTGTAACCAACCGAGAAAATCGTTGCCAGGGCAAGTGGCATTCTCCAAAGCCTCTTGTGCGGCAATCACCTGTGGTTCATAAGCTTTCACGGCTCCCTCAGAAAGAAACTGGGCAGCCTTTGTAATGTCTAAGCTGATACTTTTCATTTTTACCTGTGTGTTATAACGTTTGTAAGTTTGTTTTTTTCTTTTGTAGCGACATGTTGTTGCCGCAGTTATCCTGTATATGGCATACAGAGGGGTGAAGCATTACCTGAATGAGTCGGTGAGCAGCTTTATCTCTATCTGCGGACTGATGCGCTCATACAATATATTATATACGGCATCGAGTATTGGCATATTGACATGATGGTGTCGATTCTTCTCCTTCATACATTTTGTTCCGAAGAATCCCTCGGCAATCATCTCCATCTCTATCTGTGCGCTCTTCACACTATATCCCTTGCCTATCATGCTACCGAAGGTGCGGTTGCGCGAAAATCGCGAATAGCCCGTCACCAGCAGGTCGCCCAGATACACCGAGTCGTAGATGCCACGCTCAATGGGGTTGATGGCAGTGAGAAATCTCGACATCTCCTGCACGGCGTTAGACATAAGCACCGCCTGGAAGTTGTCGCCATATTTCAGACCGCTGCAGATGCCCGAGGCGATGGCATATACGTTTTTGAGCACCGACGAATATTCTATGCCTATCACGTCGGAGCTTGTCTTTGTCTTTATACATTCCGAGTCGAGCACATCGGCAAATGCCTGCGCCTTGTCGAGGTCGGCACATCCTACGGTGAGATACGACAGTCGTTCCAGCGCCACCTCTTCGGCATGCGATGGGCCACCGATGCACGCCAAATTCTCCAATGGCACGTCGTAGACCTCATGGAAATACTCCGAACATGCCAGGTTGTCGTCGGACACAAGGCCCTTGATGGCAGTGATGATGAACTTGTCGCGCAGTCGCGTCTTCAGTTTCTTCAGATGGTTTTTCAGATACGGCGACGGAACTACAAACACCAGTGTGTCGTAGGCTTCTACAATGCGATTGATGTCGCTCGAGAAGAATATCTCGTCGGTATTGAAGTGCACCCCAGTGAGATAGTTGGGGTTATGACCAATACGCTTGAACTCATCGATGCTGTCATCGCGCCGCATATACCATCCTATGTGATGGGTATGACCTATCACAATCTTGGCAATGGCAGTTGCCCAACTGCCACCGCCAATTATTGCTATTTTTCCGCAATCAAACACCTTGTGTTAACGGTTTTGGTTTTAAATATTTATTCTTGTGTGGCAGCGCCTGCAGCCATTGCTGCATCGATATAAGCCTGGAACTCGTCGACCTTAGGGTTGTCGTAGCCCAACTTATACTTCTTGTTTACGCCGCACACATCCATTTGCAACTTCTGTGCCTTGATGTCCTTAATGTCGGAGATGAGGTTGTAGCCTGCCTTGTTGAACACAGGCACCCACTCTTCCTTGACACCGATGGCAGCCCACTCTGCTGTGGTGCTCTTTGGTATCTTCTTCTCAGGACGCATCTGTGGGAAGAAGAGCACTTCCTGAATTGTGGTCTGTCCGGTCATGAGCATTACAAGACGGTCGATGCCGATACCGATGCCCGATGTTGGAGGCATACCATATTGCAGTGCGCGCAGGAAGTCCTGGTCGATGATCATTGCCTCGTCGTCGCCCTTGTCGGCAAGCTTCATCTGCTCCTTGAAACGCTCCTCCTGGTCGAGAGGGTCGTTGAGCTCTGAGTAGGCATTGGCAAGCTCCTTGCCGTTGACCATAAGCTCAAAGCGCTCTGTGAGTCCGGGCTTAGAGCGGTGCATCTTGGTGAGTGGCGACATCTCTACTGGATAGTCGGTGATGAAGGTAGGCTGTATGAAGGTGCCTTCGCAGAACTCTCCGAAGAGTTCGTCGATGAGCTTGCCCTTGCCCATTGTCTCGTCTACTTCCATGCCCTTCTCGAGGCAGAATGCGCGTATCTCTTCTTCGGTCTTGCCGTTGCAGTCGAAGCCGGTCTTCTCCTTGATGGCATCGAGGATTGGCAGGCGGCGGTAAGGTGCCTTGAAGCTGATGATATTGTCGCCTACCTGGCGTTCTGTAGAGCCATTTACGGCTATGCAGACTGTCTCAAGGAGTTTCTCGGTGAACGACATCATCCAGTTGTAGTCCTTATACTGCACATAGAGCTCCATGCAGGTGAACTCAGGGTTGTGGTTGCGGTCCATGCCCTCGTTGCGGAAGTTCTTGCCGATTTCGTAAACACCCTCGAAACCGCCCACGATGAGGCGCTTCAGATAGAGCTCGGTGGCGATACGCATGTACATATCGATGTTGAGCGCATTGAAGTGGGTGATGAATGGGCGTGCCGAAGCACCACCGGCGATGGCCTGCAGTGTAGGTGTCTCTACCTCGGTGTAGCCTGCCTCGTCGAGCACGCGGCGTATGGTGCGCACCACAGTGGCACGCTGCAAGAAGGTGTCCTTAACGCCATCGTTCACGATAAGGTCGACGTAACGCTGGCGGTAGCGCAGCTCAGGATCGTCAAACTTGTCGTATGCCACGCCGTCCTTGTACTTTACGATTGGCAGTGGCTTCAAGCTCTTTGAAAGGAGGGTGAGGCTCTGTGCATGTACAGAAATCTCGCCAGTCTGTGTGCGGAACACGAAGCCCTTGATGCCGATGAAGTCGCCAATATCGAGCAAACGTTTGAACACAGTGTTGTAAAGGTCTTTATTGTCGTCGGGGCAGATATCGTCGCGGGTGACATACACCTGGATGCGGCCCTTTGAATCCTGAAGCTCCACGAAGCTTGCCTTACCCATTACACGACGGCTCATCATACGTCCGGCTATCACCACCTCGCGTTTCTCGTCGTCGTTAAAATCCTTCTTGATGTCTTCAGAGAAGGCGTTGGTTGGAAACTCTGCTGCTGGATATGGATCAATGCCCATATTGCGCAGCTCTTGAAGGCTTTGTCTTCTTACAATTTCCTGTTCACTAAGTTCTAAAACGTTCATATTTTATATCTTCTGTTTTTATTTTTCAAATTCGTTACATGCTATGCGCAGAGTTGCCATACTAAGCCGACAGCGCACAACAATGCAAATTACTCGTGCAAAATTACTAAATATTTCTGAAAGGGTGCGCCTTTTTATGATTTTATAATAAATATAATTGGCGTTTCGCATGCAGGCAGCACACGAAACGCCAATATTGTCAAAGTCGAGACAGTTGCTTATCTCACGATTTTCTTTCCGTCAACAATATATACGCCCTTACCCATGTTCTGCACACGACGTCCCTGCAAGTCGTAGACTGCATGGTTGCGAGTTGTCTCAACACTGATTGTGTTAATGCTTGTTTCGTGGTTTATTGCCTTTTTATACTCGTCGAAAGCGTTCTGAAGTGCATCAATGTCATTAACAGAAACAGAGCCAACTGCCTTCTTTGCTTTTTCCAGCGCTTTCGTTATAGCCACAAATGCCTCATGATATATAGCGTTCTTGCAACTTGCCCTCAGTGTCATCGGACGCAACTGAAACTCTGCCATATGCCAGTAGCCACGCTCCAACGTGGTTGAGGTGACGGTGAAACGTAGTTTATTATAGCTCTTGCCCTCAGCGATAGTGAATTCGCCCTCTGCCTTTCCTGCCTTTACAGCGTTAGGTAGCTCTACATTGGCAATGTTCTCAAAGTTGGATCCATTGTTTGTACCGGTAATTGCAAAAGCCTTGACGTGGTCGTTGTCTGCATCATGACGACGTGTCACATACACCTTTATTGTGCCTTCAAACTTGTCATTAGCTGTTACATCCAGATAGTGGGTGCCAGGAGCCACTTCGCCATTCTGCCACACTGTATGATAGTAGGTGTAGGCGTTGTCGTCGACGAGGTTAGAAATGTCGAAGCAGTCGTACTGCCAATCGCCACCAGTGGCTGTTGCTGGCTTTTGTTCCTTGCAACCCCACGGACACTTAAGCTGCGATGCCGATGTTACGAGTTTCCCGCCAATGGTATAGGCGCTATTAGCCTTCACGGCGGCGTCTACTTCGGCAATTAGTTCGGTCAGCTGCTGATTGCGCTCAGCCTGCTCTTTATCGATTTCAATAGGTTTATACTTGTATGCTGCATCAAACGCATACTTGTCGGAAGTGATTGTCTCGAGGTTCAAGCGCTTATACACAATGTTATATCCGTTGTTATAGCTGTCCTCCTCATAGAGGAAAGCTATTGTATTGTCTTTCTGCAAGCACATTGTGCTGTAGGCCGAAGTCATATTGCTCACCTGATAATGTCCATTCCAATTGCGGGCGAAAGCTGCGGGCGATGCGTAGGCAGCAGGGTTGCCAAGGTCTTTATAGTAGATTGTAACCTTTGTGCGATCCTGCACTGGGAGCGACTGCAAAGCGATGAATGTCTGCTTATTATCCTCCTTGCGTATAGCCGGCAAAATCATAATCTCGCCATTGCAACCGTTATTGGCGGTGAGTCCGCCGACAGCATTATTCGACAAAGCCTTTGTTGCCCACGAGCCTGTAACGCCATCGTTGCCAGTGAAAGTGAAGATGTTAAAATAGCGTCCTTGCACTGTGCGGCTTGATATGAGCACGTTGCCACCAGGCAATTCCTCCACTTTTGCCTCATTACCACCGGGCACCGGGCTATTGGTGATGCCACCGAGGAATTCCCATGTCTCGCCGAAGTCGTCGGAATAGAGCACCCAGTTCTCGTAAGTAGAGTTGTTCTGCTGTGAGAGTCCTGCACAATAGAGGCGATAGTAGTTATTCTTCTTTATATAATGGCTCTGATAGATTCTTCCCGAGGCGAAGAAGAAGCCATGAATATGGTGTCGTGCATCGTCCATTGGTTTGTAAACAAACTGCTCGTCGATATAGTCAGGACCCGTCCAGTTCTTGCCATTATCTGTAGAATACCAGCGAGCAATGCCTTGATGCTTGTCTGTTGGGTCGGTGAACATGGGGAATCCAGCGCACGACATCATTAACATTCGCGGGCTCTCACGGTCGCCAACAATGCAGGGGTCGCCATAAGCTGCCTTATTATTAGGATAATTCAGAACACCGTTACCTTCAAAATTTTTCGGTTTTAGTTCATTGCCCCAAGTCAGTCCGTTGTTATCAGAGAGTTTCATATGAAGGTCTACGCGTCCGGTGCCAATATCGTTTTTACTTGTGCGATAGTCGGCAACGGCTACGAGTGTGCCATTCTGAGCCACACCGATGGCTGGAATGCGATAAGGTGCAGCGCTGTTACGATTGTTGAACAAGGTAGTGGTGCGCATATCGAAACGCTCCGACTTGTCAACGGCATATTTCACAACAAAGTTATGCAAGTAGACAGAGTGGTTCTCGCCAACAAGGGTGAACAAGGCATACTGTGCATCTACGCCTTCCACATTGATTCGTGTAGGAGCGGTGCTGATTGAATAGCTCTTACCTGAAGGCACTTTCACTGTGACGGGCTGCGCTGCATTAACAAGAGCCACATCCATCGAGAAACCAGTTATCTTCCAACCATCACTTACGGAAATGTTATACTCGCAAGATCCGTCCAGACCCACCCATGCCTGTAGGTAGCGGTTGGAATTGCTTGAGCTGACATCCATATTGTTCTTTCCGCAATCGATATCAATAGTCGGCGCTGTTTGTATGGAACGCCAATGCGAAGCATACTTACCATTTGCGTTGAACGCCGTAAACGTTCCGTTGTTCATGGAGATAGTCAAATTGCCAGTCTCTTGAGCTGCTTCTGCAGCCATTGTCGTCAAAGGTTTCATGCTGAACGGAGCAGCAACTGCAGTCATTTTACATCCGAGTATGAGTGCAGGAATGAGTAGTAGTTGTTGTTTCTTCATAAAATTGATTTTGTTTTCAAAATAGTTATATAGTATATAAGATTATCAATAGTAACTTATTTAACCTCAATCGGTATCTGGTCAAAGTGTCGGAGTAGTTTATCGTTTTTTGTAGCTGAGTCGCCATAGCAAAAGTCGACTGCGAGTTGTTCATCGAGGCAACCTTTTATTATTGTGCCATTCTGAATGCTTCGGCACGTGCCGGCTTACCGGTTTCGGTGTATGGCAGCTGGTCTACGGCTATGAACATGCGTGGCTGTTCGTATTTGGTGAGATGTGCCTTGCACGCAGTGCGCAAGGTTTCAATGTCTTCTGGCGCAGCAAGTAGCACTACGGTCTCGCCGAGTCGTGCATCGGGGCGCTTCGTAATCACAAACGGAATGGTTGTAAAAGCTTGTAGATGCGCTTCTATCTCCTCTATCTGCAGCTTTATGCCTCCGCTACATATTACATTGTCGCGCCTGCCACGTATGCGGAAGCAACGCCCATCTGGCGCTATCTCCGCAATATCGTTGGTAACAAGAGGCTTAGCGCATACTGCAGGAGCATCAACGACAATACATCCTGCATCATCAAGACTCACCTTAACGCCCTCAAACGGCTCATACCAATTGGTTGCACCTTCGCCACTAAGTCTACGCAGGGCAATGTGCGAGAGGGTTTCGGTCATGCCATAGGTGCTCCAAACGGCATTGGGGAAGTGTTTCAATTCGGCTGCCAGCTCACTGCTCACTGCCCCACCGCCGATGATGAGATGCTTTATCTGTCTGAGCAGCGCGCGCTCCTTCTCCACCTGCAAACTGTTGTACACCTGCAATGGCACCATAGCAGCAAACACGGGAGCATTTTTGAGTCCACGAAGCGGATGCCCGCTGGGCTCCACCGACAGCAGACGTAGCTGCCACACAAGGGAGCGCACCACCATCATCTTGCCTGCTATATAGTCGAGGGGCATGCACAGCAGGGCTGTGTCGCCTGACTTCAAACCCAAGAAGCGGCAGGTGATGCGTGCCGACGCCTCCATGCGGCGTTTCTCTACAAGCATTGGTTTGGGTTTGCCGGTAGAACCGCTGGTGTGAACCAGGAGCGTGGGACTGGGCGAATGCCACTCGTTGATGAATTCTGTTAGCGTCATGTGTGCATTGGTTGAAAATACTATTGTCGGGGCAGCAAGCGTATGCTACAATGCAAAGCTACACAAAAAACGATGATTAAAGGGTATATTTTTTAATAAAATTAAAAACTCACCACAAGAAACGGCATTTTATTTGTTTTTCTTTGACGTATTGAATTTAATCACTACCTTTGTAAAACATATAAGCAGAGCGTTTTCTGTAAAAAAACTTAAATCATTTTATCTACACTAAAACATGAAGAAAATCATTGTTTCTATCTTGTTTATGTTGGCAGCAGTGCCTTGCATGATGAGTGCAGCCGATGTTGCCGACTACAATGTGGTGCCATTGCCAAGCTCCATTCAGAATGTCAAAGGCGAGGCTTTCGTTGTTAATGCCAACACCCGTGTGGTTTATCCTGCCGGCAATGCCGACCTTCAGCGCGATGCCGAGTTTCTTGCCGAATACATTCATGAGGCCACAAACATCAAGGTTAGCGTCGACACCAAAGTAAGCAAAAACTGCATCCGCCTTGCCATCGACTCCAAGATACAGGGCGAAGAGGCCTATCAGCTCAGCGTGGACAAGAAGGGCATCGTCATTGCCGGAAGCACTGGCAAGGGCGTGTTCTATGGTGTGCAGACACTGCGCAAGTCGCTGCCTATAGGCAAGATGGAGGCGGTGGAGCTGCCTGCAGTGAAGATTGCCGACGCACCACGCTTTGGCTATCGCGGCATGATGCTCGACTGCTCGCGCCACTTCTTCTCTATTGGTTTTGTAAAGAAATTTATCAATATGCTCGCCCTGCACAATATGAACGTGATGCACTGGCATCTCACCGACGACCAGGGATGGCGTATAGAGATAAAGAAGTATCCACGACTCACCACCATCGGCTCTAAGCGCTCAGGCACCGTTGTGGGCCATAACTCCATGGCAGACGACAGTCTGGAATATGGTGGCTTCTACACTCAAGAGGAGGCTCGCGAGATTGTGAGATATGCAGCAGAACGCTACATCACCGTGATTCCCGAAATCGACATGCCTGGACACATGAAGGCGGCTTTAGCAGCCTATCCGGAGCTGGGATGCACTGGAGGCCCGTATGAGGTGGGACATCGTTGGGGCATATACACCGATGTGCTTTGCCTTGGCAACGAAAAGGTGTACGACTTCTGCCAGGATGTATTGGCAGAGCTGATGGACATATTCCCATCTAATTACATTCATATCGGTGGCGACGAGACGCCTACCACACGCTGGCAGGCTTGCGCAAAATGCCAGGCAGTGGCTAAGGAGCACGGACTCAACGCCAAGAACATGCAGGGCTACTTCACCAACCGCATAGAGAAATTCGTAAACAGCCGCCAGCATAGCATCATCGGATGGGATGAGATTTTGGAGGGCGACATCAACGAGAGTGCCACCATCATGAGCTGGCGCGGCACACAAAACGGCGAAAAGGCATCGGAGAAGGGTCACGACGTGATAATGTCGCCTACCACCTATTGCTACTTCGACTTCCAACAGACCGACAAGGAGGTGAAATACGAGCCTTCGCTCTGCAACAACTGCATCACCGTGGAGAAACTTTACGGCTTCGAGCCTTGCCCCGACAACCTCTCTGAGGCTGCCAAGAAGCACATGCTGGGCGTGCAGGCCAACGTGTGGACAGAGTATATCACCTGCCCAAGCACATTGGAATACTACATCATGCCTCGCATGGCGGCTCTCGCCGAAGTGCAGTGGGTGAATGGTGCCAAGGATTTCGAGGCTTTCAAGACACGACTCACCCGACTCACCAACACCTACGAGCTCTACCATTGGAACTATGCCAAGCATCTGTGGCCAGAACGCATGGTGTCGCCTTGGATAGAAAACTAACCAAGGCAGAGGATAGAACATACATCAATAAAAGAGTGTATATAACAAAGAAATCTAATATAAACAAAACTCAAAAATACTATTATGAGATTAATTATCGAAAAAGATTATGATCAGTTGTCAAAGTGGGCTGCTGAACATGTGATTGAACGCATCAACAAGTTTAACCCAACACCCGACCACAAGTTTGTGCTTGGCTTGCCTACCGGTTCTTCACCTATCGGCATGTATCACGCATTGGCAGAGGCTTGCAAGCAGGGCCGCGTTTCGTTCAAGAATGTTCTTACATTCAACATGGACGAGTATGTAGGTTTGCCTGAAGAGCACCCAGAAAGCTACCACTCATTCATGGCTAAGAACTTCTTCGACCATGTAGACTGCCCTAAGGAGAACATCCACATACTCAACGGCAACGCTGCCGACCTCGAGGCTGAGTGCGCTCACTACGAGCAGATGATCGAAGAGGCTGGTGGCATCGACCTCTTCATCGGTGGCATCGGTCCTGACGGACACATCGCCTTCAACGAGCCAGGTTCTTCACTCACATCACGCACACGCCAGAAGACTCTGACCACCGACACTATCGTGGCTAACTCTCGTTTCTTCGACAACGATATCAACAAGGTGCCTACAACAGCTCTCACCGTGGGCGTTGGCACTGTAATGGCTGCTCGCGAGGTGATGATTCTCGTTAATGGCCATAACAAGACACGCGCTCTGCAGGCTGCAGTAGAGGGTCCGGTTACACAGATGTGGACTATCTCTGTGCTCCAGATGCACCAGCACGGCATCATCGTTGCCGACGAGGCTGCTACCGATGACCTGAAGGTAAGCACTTATCGCTACTTCAAAGACATCGAGAAGAACAATCTTTAATTGTCATGATGACGTCGTTCATCGGCATCATCTTGCAGATATTTACATCTATCGCCCTGCCGCTGCAAGCCAACAATGCTTGCAGCGGCAGGCTTAACAAACAGCACGATATGCAGAACAAACTGAATGTTAAGCAAATCTCAGTCGCCGATGTGAAGGCGGCTGAGATTTGTCGTATAATGGACGAAGCGGGCATCGACTTCGTAGAGGTGGCACATCACGACTGGGCAGAGGCTTATCCATATCGCCCACAGATGGAGGTGCGAATGGCACACAACGGCAACCAACTGCTCATCAACTACCGCGTGAACGAGGAGTGCGTGGCAGCACGCGCACCTCACGACGATGGCAATGTGTGGGAAGACTCTTGCTGCGAATTGTTCATATCGCCAGTGGCTGACGGCACATATTATAATATAGAGTGCAACGCCGCCGGACAGTTGCTCGTGGGCTTCGGACCAGAACGACACAACAGAGAACGTGCTCCACAACAGATAACAGCGCAAATCGACCGCTGGACAACAATGGGGCGCACGCCTTTCGAGGCTCGCATGGGACAGCAGACATGGCAGCTGTGCCTTGCCATTCCTACCACTGTGTTCTATCAACACAAGGTGCAGAGCCTTAACGGACTCGATGCCAAGGCCAACGTGTACAAGTGCGGCGACTGCCTGCCACACCCCCACTTCCTGTCGTTCTACCCTATCGACCTGCCTAAACCCGACTTCCATCGTCCCGACTTCTTTGGCGACATACACTTTGAATAAGTGAGCTTAGTAACACACGCTTAGGCGGATAATATCATTTTTAAAACGCAAGCAGTGCAGCCCCGCTATATGGCAGGCTACGCTGCTTGCGTTTTTTCATATAAGAGAAAAAGCACAGCTCGAAGTGTTCTTTTTTACATAAACGAGCGTTAAATAATTAGTTCGCTCAAGGCAGCAAGACAATATTTGCAGTGATTAAGGCTCTCAAGAGTGGCAAATGAATGAACAAAGCAACAGGCAGTGTTATTTTTTTGAATTACGAGTGTGCAGATGGTTACATTCTCATTTTCAATCTATTACCACATATCAAAATCTAAGTGTGCAATCCGCACAACCACTCACCACTTGTTTTTAAATAGTTTTGCAGTGAAATCAAGCCTTAATTGCAATGAAAATCGGCATTGATTGCATTGAAATTAAGCCCAAAATGCATTGCAAAATGGGCTTCTTTTCAGTTTTATCGGGCATGCATCGGCAAACGACAAGCATTTTTCGGCATTTTTTTGCTGTCCTACAGCATCGGAAACACCATTTTGTGACGCATGAATTTCTATTTCCCGAATTTCATTTGTAACAATTTGGCTAAACAAAAAATATATTTGCATGCAAAAAACACAAGAATTTAGAACACTAAGCATGGAGATTTTTCGTTTTTCCAATAAGAGAAGAAAAAATTCATTCCTACTTTCGAGCGTGAGGTTTTTTATTCTAAAAACTTCAATTGAGTGGTATAAAAGAGAATTATATTGGTTAATAGCAGAATTTCGCACTTCGATTTTGTTAAAATACACTACAAATCAATGACTATAAGATGAATGACAAGAATTATCATTATCTTTACATGTCATTAGTAATCAATACGTTTATAATATGCTTTCCATTTTCCGACGTTTGTTGTGTAGCGGCATGGTGTGCTGTTGCCTGGCATTGGTAGGATGCGACACAGTGTTCGATGTGCATCCCTACGATGTGCACATCAGAGGCGAGAAAGGCATCAATGCTAAGCAGATAGCCATTATCGAGGCTGCCAATGCAGGCAAAAGCACCATACGGTTGGCTTTCATCAGCGACTCGCACAAGCGCTACAACGATTTGCAAGACATCATCAGCGACATAAACCGCCGCGACGCCATCGACTTTGTGATACATGGCGGCGATATTACCGACTGTGGGTCTACACGCGAATATGAATGGGCACGCGACAATATGGCGCGACTCAACAAACCGTATGTGGTGCTGCTCGGCAATCACGACTGCCTGGGCACGGGCAACACTGCCTACGAGCGCATATTCGGCAATCCGGACTTCAGTTTCATTGCGGGGCGCGTGAAGTTTGTGTGTCTGAACACCAACGCCATAGAATACGACTACTCACGACCCGTGCCCAACTTCGACTTTATGGAGCAGGAGGTGACGGCTCGTGGCAACGAGTTCGACCGCACCGTTATGTGCATGCATGCCGGGCCATACTCAGAACAATTCAACAACAATGTGGCAAAGGCATTCAACTATTATGTTCAGATGTTTCCACAACCGCTATTCTGCCTCTATGGGCATGGACACCACACCGAACAGCACGACTTCTTCAACAACGGACTGATATACTATCAGGTGGGAAGCGCATCGAAACGCAACTACTACATCTTCACCATCACGCCTAACGGATATAGCTATGAGATTATCAATGTGTAAAGTCCTGATGACATTGGCTGCGTGCCTGTATTGCAACTTGACATCGGCGCAAGGATCAGCGATGCAGGCAAGCAATTCAGCGATGCAGACAAGCGCCCCGGTGTCCATATTGAGCGACTCCGCAAAAATCTCCAACGACTCTGTGGCGTATGCCACGCGCTACGACAAGCGCATACACCGCTACCGCAAGGGGTGGGCGAGCCTTATCCCCACGCAGCATATACTGCAGTTTTGCGGCAACATGGGACTATTCTCCATCGGTATAGGCTGGAACTATGGCAAGCACCGACAGTGGGAAACGCAATTGCTATTGGGTTTCGTGCCCAAATACAAGTCAGAATATGCCAAGATAACACTCACGCTGAAGCAAAACTACATACCATGGTCGGTGGATCTTAGTCACGGATGGTCGGTGGAACCGCTACAATGCGGACTGTATGTCAATACGGTGTTCGGTCACGACTTCTGGGTGAAGCAGCCAGTGAAATACGATGGTGGCTACTATCCCTTCTCTACACGCATACGCCCTAACATATTCGTGGGCGAGCGCATCACAAAGAAAATTCCACACAACCGCCGCAAATACATCAAGTCGATGAGCTTCTTCTACGAACTCAGCGCCAACGACATAAGCATCATGAAGTTCGGCTACAACGGCAGAGCAGGATTTTGGGACGTGTTCGGACTGTCGCTCGGCGTAAAGGCGCAACTGTTATAAACGCTTCTATTGTCAGTGTAAACGCACACAGATTGTTCGATTTGTCATGAAAATTATTGTTTTTAGTAAACATTAGACATTTAGAACACACACTATTTTGCCCATTAAGATTAAAACCACTAATTTTGCAAATAGTTTAAACTGTTTAATTTAAAGATATATCTACAATTTATGAACTCAAAGAAGAAAACCATCATGTGGACTATTGTCGGCGTGGTGGGCATAGCACTTGTAGGCTGCATAGCCTACCTCTACATTACACTCGACAATCAGCAGAAAGAGAATAAGGCAATGCAGGAACTCGCTGCCATCGACAAGAAGGAGATGGAAAACGAATACCAGCAGTTTGCCAACCAATACAGCGAGATGAAGACGCAGATTAGCAACGACTCCATCATCGCACAGCTCACCGCAGAGCAAGAGAAGACAGAACGACTGCTCAAGGAATTGCGCGAAACCAAATCGAATGACGCACGAGAGATAGCACGCCTGAAGAAAGAGCTTGCCACAGTGCGTGCCGTGCTGCGTAGCTATGTGATAGAAATAGACTCGCTGAACCGACTCAACCATAACCTCACCGAGGAGAACACACGCATCAAGGGACAATACAACGAGGCTACACGACAGATAGAGGGCCTCAACACTGAGCGTGCAACACTGTCGGAAAAGGTGGCTATTGCAGCACAGCTCGACGCTACTGGCATCAGCATGCAGCTGAAGAACAAACGCGGCAAAACTACCGACCACACCTCGAAGTGCAAAACGGTGCAGGTGAACTTCACCATTACAAAGAACGTCACTGCCAACAACGGACAAAAGACATTCTATGTGCGCATCACCACTCCAGCAGGAACAGTGCTCGGTGGAGCTGGCACTTTCAGCTATCATAACCGCAACTTGGAGTGCACCATGAAGAAAACAATGGAATACGATGGTCAGGAGACTGCCGTAAGCATGTACTGGAACGTGTCGCAATCGATGCTCGAAGGCACATACCAGGTGAGCATCTTTGCCGATGGCAATATGATTGGATCAAGAAGTTTCTCGTTCAAATAGCAAGAGGAGCGGCGTGAGAGCATAAGCATAGAACCATGCCAAGTTTCAGATAACAACAAGATATAAAAAGCATTACACAAATAATGAAACAACAATTAATAGCCATTGCCTTAGCAGCATTTGCTATCAATGCCAACGCACAGCAAGTGTTATGCCTCGATAGTTGTCGCGCCATGGCACTGAGAAACAACAAGACTCTTAGTGCTTCGCGATTGCAGCTTGACTTGGCACACTATACAAAGAAGGCAGCACGCACCAAATACCTGCCTCACATAAGTGCACTGGGTGGCTACGAGCTTACAAGCAAACCTATATCGCTGCTTAGCGACGACCAAAAGACACAGCTGTCAAGTGCCGGAACAACAGTGGCTGGCGCCATAGGCTCCGACCTATCGAATGCTCTCACCGGACTGGCACAGCAAGGTGTGCTCACACCCGACCAGGCACAGCACCTGGGTAGCATGTTCGGACAAATGGGAGGCAAGCTAAGCAATGCCGTCGACCACCTGGGACAGAAGGTGGTAGACGCTTTCGACACCAATACCCGACAGATGTATGCCATATCAGTGATGTTCAACCAGCCCGTGTATATGGGCGGAGCCATCAGTGCCGCCAACCGCATGGCAGACATCAGCGAGATGATGGCACAGAACGGCATCGACCAATCGGTGCAAAACACACTGCACAGCATAGACCAAGCCTATTGGATGGTGGTGTCGGTGAAGCATAAGAAAAATCTGGCTGAGAGCTATCTGGCTGTTGTAAAAAAGCTCGACGACGATGTGCAGAAGATGATTAAGGAGGGCGTGGCAACACGCTCCGACGGACTCAAAGTGGCGGTGAGAGTGAACGAGGCAGAGATGTCGCTCACACAAGCCGACAACGGACTGGCACTGTCAAAGATGCTGCTATGCCAACTGTGTGGACTGCCGTCAGATGCCGACATAACACTTACCGACGAGGATAGCGAAAACCTCACAGCCTCTGTCACCACCGAACCTATCAACACCCTGGAGGCAATGGAAAACCGACCGGAGATGAGGATGCTGCAAAACTCCATCGACCTGAGCCGACAGTCGACAAAACTCGTGAGGGCGGCATTCCTGCCACAAGTATTGCTCACTGGCGGCTACCTCGCCACAAATCCCAATGTCTACAACGGCTTTCAGCGCAAGCTGTCAGGCGTGTGGAACGTAGGCGTAATGGTGCGCGTGCCACTATGGAACTGGATGGAAGGCTCATACAAAGTGCGCGCAAGCAAAATAGCTACCAGCATGCTCGAACTGCAGCGCCAGGACATCGGCGAGAAGATAGAGCTACAAGTGAGCCAAAGCCAGTTTAAGGTAAACGAAGCCAACAAACGCATGGCAATGGCAATGAAGAACGTGGAGAACGCAGAAGAGAACCTGCGTTGCGCCAACATAGGATTTAAAGAAGGCGTGCTGCAGACCACCGACGTGATGGCGGCGCAGACAGCATGGCTACAGGCTCAGTCGCAGAAGATTGATGCAGAGATTGATGTAAAACTAAGTCAGGTAAACTTAAAGAAGGCACTCGGTGTCTTGGAATAACAACACTATATTATTATGTCAGAAAAAGCACAGAAGAAAAACATAATCATCACCCTTATATCTACAACAGCGGTGATAGCGGTGGTGGCTGCCATAGGCGCATGGTCGCTGAAGTCAGAACCGGAAATAATACAAGGCCAGGTGGAAGTGTCGGAATACAGAGTGTCGAGCAAAGTGCCTGGACGTATTCTGGAGCTCCGCGTGAAGGAGGGCGACTACGTTAAAGCCGGCGACACGCTCGCCATTCTTGATGCACCAGAAGTGCGCGCCAAGATGACACAGGCACAGCAGGCAGAGAATGCAGCAGCCGCCATGGACGAGATGGCTAACAATGGCGCCCGCAAAGAGCAGGTGCGCGCTGCCTTCGCAGTGCTGCAGCAGGCTAAGGCAGGACTCGAGATTGCACAGAAATCGTACAACCGTGTGCAGCGACTCTTCGACGAGGGTGTGATGACTGCACAGAAACGCGATGAGGCACTTGCCAACTACAAGGCATTTGAGGCTCAGGTGAAGGCTGCACAGAGCCAGTATGACATGGCTGTAAATGGTGCACGCCTGGAAGAGAAGAAGGCAGCTGCAGCACAGGTGGGCAGAGCACAGGGCGCAGTAGCAGAAGTAAGCTCATACATCAACGAAACAGTACAGACAGCACAGATGGCTGGCGAAGTGAGCGATGTATTCCCTAAGGTGGGCGAGCTCGTAGGCACCGGTGCTCCGATAATGTCGGTGAGCCTTATGAACGATGTGTGGGGCACCTTCAACGTGCGCGAAGACCAGCTCAACGGCATGCACATTGGCAGCATAGTGACTGCTTTCGTGCCTGCATTCAACCGCGAGATACGCATGAAGGTGTATTACATCAAAGACCAAGGCTCGTATGCTGTATGGAAAGCTACAAAGTCTAACGGACAGTACGACCTGAAGACTTTCGAGGTGAAAGCCCGTCCTATAGACAAGATAGAGGGCCTGCGCCCTGGAATGTCGCTCGTATTGAAAAGCCACTAAACTCACAACGCAACAATAGTGAACGTAATAAACACGATAATAAGCATAGCCTTGCGCGAATGTCGACGCCTGCGCGACAACAAGATCTACCTGATAACAATGGTGGTGCTGCCACTGTTTGTCATGGTGTTCTTTACATCGCTCATGCACGAAGGACAACCACACAACATGCCAGTGGCGGTGGTCGATCAGGACAATACATCGACAACACGCCGACTGACACGAATGCTCGACTCATATCAGTCGACAGCGGTGGTGGCTAACTACCCTACCGTGGAAGAGGCACGCGTGGCAATGCAGCATGGCGAGATTTATGGCTTTCTGCACTTCCCGAAAGGCACCACTGCCGACTTGCTTGCATCGCGACAGCCAAAGGTGGCTTACTACTATAGCTATGCATCGCTGACAGCAGGCTCGCTGGTGTTCAAAGATCTGAAGACGATAACAACACTGGGATCGGCTGCCGTAGGCAAGCAGGTGATGACAGCAAAGGGCTATACCGAGAAGCAGATAATGACATTCTTGCAGCCTATAGTGGTAGACATGCACCTTATCAACAACCCATGGATAAGCTACAACGTCTATCTGTCGACAATGCTGGTGCCTACATGCTTGCTGCTATTCATATTTCTCATCACCGCCTACTCTATTGGTCAGGAACTGAAAGAGGGCACTGCCAACGAACTGATCGCCAAAGCTAAAGGCAATGCTGCCGTGGCTCTGATGGGAAAAATGTTGCCACAGAACATCATCTTCCAACTGGTGATGGCTGCATACATGTACTACACCTTCGGCATTCTCAACTTCCCACACCCTGGTGGCTGGGGCAGCATATTCTTGCTCGGAGTGCTGGCAGTGCTGGCAGCCCAAGGTTTTGGCATATTTATGTTTGGCCTCTTCCCTTCGCTGCGCATGTCGATGAGCATGTGCTCGCTGTGGGGCGTGCTAAGCTTCAGCATGGTGGGCACCGCCTTCCCCACACTGGCAATGGATGGTGCACTGCAAGCATTGGCAGAATTGTTTCCTATGCGCCACTTCTTCATATTCTATGAAATAGTGGTGTTCGGCGGCAACCCCATGTCGACAGTGGCCATCAACATTGCAGCATTGGTGCTCTTTGCCGCTGCACCAGTGTTCGTATTGCCACGCATTAGCAAGGCACTGAAAGAATATATTTACATTGCATAAGTCCTCATGACAGATATAAGACAAAAGATACACACATTCTGGGACGACACGGCAAAAGTATGGATGCATGAGTTTAGCGATGCCTTCAAAGACGAGGGCGTGATGCTGTTCGTGCTACTGGTGCCTCTGCTCTATCCCGTGCTCTACTCGTGGATATACAACAACGAAGTGGTGCGCGAGGTGCCCGTGGCTGTGGTCGACTGCTCACGCACTGCCATCAGCAGGGAGTTTGTGAGGCATTGCGATGCCTCGTCGGACATAAAGGTGGCGTATCAATGCTCCTCGCTCGACGAAGCCAAGACACTCGTAGCAAAGCAAAAGGCGTATGGCATAATATATGTGCCTGCCGACTTCAACACTAATATCGGACGCATGCAACAGGCTCATGTGAGCATATACTGCAACATGGGACTGATGCTCACCTATAAAGCTATATTCCAAACGTGCTCGGCAGTGGCTGCCGACATGAATGCCAAGATACAAGTGGCGCTGTCGGGAAAAACAACAAAACGCGAAGACGAGATAGCAACGAGCCCGCTGAATGTCACAAGTGTGCCAATGTTTAACAACACCAGTGGCTACGGCAACTTCATACTGCCTGGCGTGTTGGTGCTCATCATACAGCAGGTGATGCTGCTTGGCATAGGAATGTCGTATGGCACAAGCTATGAACGACGACGCTTCACACGATTGCAGCCCATGCTGCAACGACGCTTCGGACTCGGACGCATAATGATAGGACGCACCATGGGCTACTTCATGTTGTTCATGTTGCTATCGGCATGGGTGATGCTTGCCATACCACAACTGTTCAACTTTGTGCAGATGCTGCATCCAGCCGATTTCTTCCTGTTCGTAACGCCCTATCTGCTGGCATGCATATTCTTTGCCATAACCGTATCGTTTATCATCCGTCAGCGCGAAAACGTGATGCTCATCGTGGTGTTCACATCGGTGCCTATGCTATTCATGTCGGGAGTGTCGTGGCCTCAAAGCAACATTCCATCATTCTGGGAGCACTTCGGATGGCTGTTTCCATCAACTTTCGGCATTCGCGGATTTGTGAAGATGAACACATTAGGAGCTCTATTCAGCGACATCTGGCCCGAAGTGAAGGCGCTGTGGATGCAGGCGGTGGTGTATTGCGCACTGGCGGTGGCTGTGACACGCTGGCAGGTAAAGACCGGCGGACGACAGTAAAAAAAACGACAACAGCAATACACTAAAAGAAAAATCTTTCAATGACACAAAAACGTATTCTCACCGATGTGGCTATAATGCGCCCCATGGTTATGTTCATGCTTGTAGTGCTCCACTCGTTCACAACATACGCCGGCTACTGGCCGTATCCAGATGGCATACAACCCGTGAGGGCTTACTCATGGATAGCACTGGCATCATACAGCTTCTTGCTCGAAGCCTTCTTCTTCATGTCGGGATATGTGGCTGCATTCCAAGAGAGCAACCGAACCATAAGCTTTACAGAACTTGTGCGCAAGAAATTCAAACGGCTTATGATGCCATGCCTTGTGTTTGGCACAGCCTATGCACTGATGTACCGACCACAAACAAGCATCGGACATTGGATTAAGGAGATAGTGGGCGGAAGCGGACACCTTTGGTTTCTGCCTACTTTGTTTATAGTGATGATAGCAAGCTACTTCGTGCACCGCCTTAAGATAAAGGAATGGATTAAGGTGGCACTGCTGCTGGTGTTGTCGTTTGCATCGTTCCGCTTCACAAAGGTCACCTTCCAGGTGCAGTTTGCATGCTACTACATGTTTTTCTACTACACTGGCACTTTCATCTATAAACATCGCGACACCATTCTTGAATGGGCAACGGGTGGCAAGGTGTGGCTCGTAGCATTGCTTTATGTGGTGGTGTTTGTGGTGGGAACACTGCATATTGAAAGCATACGCCCCGATGGTCCTGCCACAGCATATATGCTTAGCCGCAGCAAACTCGGCATTATCAATGCATGGCGAGTGGCTTATGGCTCATTGGGAACAATGGCAATGTGGCTGATGATAAACCGCATGTGGAGCAGCATCACTATTCCGAAGTGGCTCAGCTGGGCAAATAGCATCAGTTTCGGAGTGTATATATTCCAAAACTTCATTCTATGGGGATTGTTCCAATACACCGCCCTACCAGCCATCACCGGCACCTATCTGATGCCATGGGCAGGACTACTGATTGCCACCATTGGCAGCGTGGCATTAACGGCAGCACTAAAGCAAACACGCATTGGCAAACAACTGCTATAATCTGCAATGCAAAACAAGAATTAAAGAATAAACAGAATACGGTTAGTAGACTTCAGATTTCATCAAGCCCAAATCTAATGACCAATTTGGGTTAAACTAAGTAGGTGTTCAAAATTAATTTAAATGATTTTATGCCCTATTTTGGTCCGTATATTCAGCTCCGAAGAGGGAGTGTAGCGGGCTACACGACCGATGAGAGCTGGGCATACGGGCTAAAAGAGGGCGTAAAGGCATTTGAAAGCATAACTTTTTATAAGATTCATATATGCGATTAATTTTGAACACCTACTTATCATTAGTATTTATAAAAGCAATAGTGAGTGGCATCAGATGCTGTATCCGTCGCCACTCACTATTTTTATATGCATCAATAAAATCAATAAAACATGCTATAGGTGTTATTTCACAAGGTCACGATGTATGAAGTCGGTGGCCTTACGATTCATGCGAAGCTGCACATCTGCCATGCCCGACTTCTCTGGCACCAATCTAAGCATCTGAGCTGCCTTGAGAGGAGCAGCGGCAGGAGTGTCGATTTCTGTAGCCGGACGTGCATTCTCCTTATCGATGTTCACAAGCAAGCGATGCAACTCACCATCAACGCCAGCCTCATCGGCAGCGAAATAGAGGAATGTTGCCAGGCCCCAATTAGCTATATAATTTTTCTCGGTAACGGTGATATAGCCACCTTGCAGCACTGCATTCTTTGTAGAAGTGTCGGGATAGCGTGTAGCATCGGTATAGTCGTTGGCAGCCAAGGCAATAGCCCAGTTGGCAGCGGCATCGTTAGGAGTTAGAACGGCTTGCACAAGTACCTTACCCTTATATTTGGCATACTTCTCGGCATTATAGGCATAGAGGTCGTCGCCATTGAAATAGCGATACTTCAGGCTGACATCGGCATCAGAATAGTCGGAAGCACGGGTGGTGAACTTCAGCTTATACACCTTGCCTGCTGCAGCGCCAGTATTGTCCATGGCATAAGCATAGATATAGTAGTCGGTATTGGCATTCAGTCCCGATTCTGCCGACTCGCGGTTGCCTGTGAAGGTTACGCCATGCACCACCTGTGCCACAGTCATGCCTTTCTGCTGTGCATACTGCTCTATCGACTCCTTAACGTTGAGAGCCAAAGCCTTGTCGCCAGGATAGTCGGCAAATGTGGTGATGCCCATCCAATAGCGCACCGAAGAGTCAGAAGGTTTCACAACCATATTGCATCCGCCGGTGGTAAGGTCGGTGTAGCTTATGTCGAAGGTACAGTCGGCAGGGTCGCCAGCAGGAAGTGTGGTGAAGTTGGTAGTGGTGGCACTGCCATAGCACTTGCCCTGCTCATTGACGGGAATGGCATAGAAAATAAAATCAGTGCCGGCAGGAAGGCGCTCGCAATCGTCGGATGCAGGACCCTTCGACAGTAATGAACCAAGAATCTGCTCAAGCGATAGTGTGGGATAGCTCTGCTGCAGATAGGCAATATAGTCTTCGACGATTGCATTCAGACTACCCGATTCGGCAAGCTGCTCCTTGGTGACACAGTCGTAATAGTAAGCCACATTATTGTCGGCAGGAACCACATTGAGTGTCACGGTGGTAGCAGTGAGGTTGGTATATGAGAGCTTAAAGGTGGTGCCCTCTACCTTCGGAGCATCAAACACTATGCTGTCTACTTCCGAGGCATTGAAGTCTTTCACCTCGCCCCCCTTCATGTGAAGGTGGAAGTTTTGAGCGTTCACTACATTCATTAAACTTGCAAGAAGCAAGGAAAGCACTAAGAAGAAACGATATTTATGCATGATAGTATCTTATTTATGTAAGGTTTGAAACATTATGGTTGGGAGTTAGAATGCGAGCATTGAACGCACACGCATCTCTGAATTCTTGCGGAAGTCGGCAACAAAACCTGGACGGAACTGCGATGAGTCGAAGCTGTAGTAGTAGGCCCATGTAGAGGTGCCATAGGAGTCGACCTTCTCTGTGCTGGTCCAATATTCAGAGTCGGAGCAATACAATGGTTTTGCCACATCGGTGCCGAGCAGTTCTAAGGTTTTGTTTACGCAGGCACGCCCAGAGTCGTCTTCGTCGAAATAAGCCTTGGTGTAGATGTAGGCAAACTGTCCTGCCGATGGGAGGAACCATCCAGAGCTTGTGGCTGGTGCCGGGCACTTTGCCTCATAGGCTGTTGTGGCATAATAGGCAGCCGGATAGTTGTTGGTAGAAGCAGAGAGTTCGCCCTTGTCGTGTATGGCTGTCTCTACTATCGACTGTGTGTTGCTATATCCAAGGAAGTCGTCGGTGTTGGTTGTAGCTCCTGTGCCTTCAAAGTTGCTGTCGAAAGCGCTCCACCACACTCCTTCGTTAGTAGTTCCGTTGTCGGTGGCATCCTTCAGAGCCACTACATATCCATGAAACTCTTCAAAAGGTGTTGTGCCATCCTTTTGTGTATAGAAGCCGATACGGTCGTTCTGGTCGGAGGCTATGCCCACACGAAACACAACACCAATAGGTGTAGCATCGGTCTTGAGCTTTGTGCTCCATGTGCCATCGCTATAATATATGTCGCCAATGCGTGGAGCTACCACCTCCGGCTGCTTTTCTTCATGAAACACTACACTATCTACATCAGCGCATTTGTAAGTCACTTCGGTTCCATTCTTAGGATATACGGTGAACGACTGGGCTGCTGCGCTCATCGTGAGTGCCATAGCGGCCATTAAGCTATATAATTTCTTCATAACTTCGTGATATTAAATTGTTTGAAAACCATGTTCTTCTTACTTGCGAACAAGCTTGAACGATCTGCCACCCTCTACATGGAGCACATACACTCCTGCTTGTCTTCCATCGAGCGATAGCTCTGCAAAGCCAGCAGCATCGGCCTTGGCAGCAGCAACGGCACATCCGGCGGTATCGAAAAGACGCACTGCACATCCTGCAGTCAATCCCTCAAGGCTCACTGTGCGGCCATCGACATAAGTAAGACGGCACTCATCAGCAGCTACAGCGGCAATGGCATCGGGCTCACCTTTGTCAAATGTAAACTTATGCACATCGCTCATAGCATACTCGTCGACCACCTCGAGAGCCTTTACATATAACGTCGTGGCATCAAAAGTGACCTTCGGTTTGTCGGCAAGAACATAAGTCTGCTTATGACCATCATTAAAAACAAGTGTCAGGATGTTTTGCTCTTCAGCAAAAGATAACATACATGAACAGCCCAAAAGCACGATAAGCATCATGGCACGCTTAAACTTGAGCAACAGATTACAGAAAGATGGTTTCATCATAACTATACTGATTAAATTAATTAAAAGTGTACTCTATAATATAAATATGTATAAAGTGGGGTGCGTCAAGTTTTTGTGGGGTGTTCATAACATTTAGTCGCGATATCGAAGTATCATGTTGCAAATGTAAAGATAAATTCTAATATCTCCAAACTTTTGTTATATAAATTATCATTATTATTGACATTAATCTTAGCAATAAATCATTTTTATTACGTTATATCAATGAATATAAATATGTTATGACATTAGCATTAAGTAGGTTTCAAAATTAATTTAAATGATTTTATGCCCTATTTTGGTCCATATTCATATATGCGATTAATTTTGAACACCTACTTAATATTTCTGTTTTCCGATATATTATTGTAACTTTGTAAGCACAAGCTAATGCAAATCCGCTATGAAATCGCTAAAAGAACTATACCGCATAGGTAAGGGTCCGTCAAGCAGCCACACCATGGGCCCACAAAAGGCTGCACAGATATTTGCCGAGCGCCACATGGATGCCAAGGGCTTTGAAGTGACTCTCTATGGCTCGCTTGCCGCTACGGGGCGTGGCCACATGACAGATGTTGCCATCACTGAGGTGCTCGACCCTATTGCTCCACTGAAACTGGTGTGGCAACCGCAGGTGTTCCTACCCTTTCATCCCAACGGCATGAAGTTCGTATCACTCGATGCCGAGGGCAACAAAACCGATGAGTGGATATGCTATAGCGTGGGTGGTGGCGCACTGTCGGAAGGCGAAAACGAGCGCTGGATAAAGCACGAGGCTGATGTGTATGGCAAGAACACACTGCATGAGATACAACAGTGGTGCGAAAACCATGGTCGTAGCTACTGGGAATATGTAGACGAATGTGAAGACGAAGATATCTGGGACTATCTCATGGAGGCATGGCACGCCATGCAGGAAAGCGTGGAGCGTGGTCTTGATCACGAGGGAGCACTGCCCGGACCACTCAACCTGCCACGCAAGGGTCCTACTTACTATGTCAAAGCCAATGGCTATAAGCAGTCGTTACAATCAAGGGCATTGGTCTATGCCTATGCACTGTCGGTGAGCGAGGAGAATGCTTCGGGTGGCACCATCGTCACAGCACCTACCTGTGGGTCGTGCGGCGTATTGCCAGGCGTGCTCTATCACTTGGCAAAGGGACATAAATTCAGCGACACACGCATATTGCATGCTCTTGCCACTGCCGGCATCTTTGGCAATGTGGTGAAGCAAAATGCATCGATATCGGGCGCCGACGTAGGATGCCAAGGCGAGGTGGGCGTGGCATGTGCCATGGCATCAGCTGCTGCTTGCCAACTGTTTGGCGGCAGTCCGTCGCAGATAGAATATGCTGCAGAGATGGGACTTGAACATCACTTGGGCATGACATGCGACCCCGTGTGCGGCCTGGTGCAGATTCCTTGCATCGAACGCAATGCCTTTGCTGCTACACGCGCACTGGATGCCAACCTCTACGCCTCATTCTCCGACGGCAAGCACGCCGTGTCGTTCGACCGTGTGGTGAACGTGATGAAGCAAACCGGACACGACCTGCCATCACTATATAAGGAGACAAGTACTGGCGGACTGGCACGCGCCTACGAGCTATACCTGAGCAATAAGAATGACTCGTCTAACAAATCGTCTAACGAAGAGGACATACATAAGTTCGGATACAACTGATATCTGGTGTTCAAAAATACTAACAACTCCTGTATCTATTTGAAACAAAAACGCCCTAAAAGCGTAAAATCGCAACAAAAAACCGAAAACTCGGTGATTCTTAGAAGAAAAAAGGCTGTTTGTTGAATAAATTTGTCGGTTCGCTACAGAATAAATATCTTTGCATTGTAAAAAAAACAAAGATGATATCTAAAGCAAAAATAAGATATTCATTAAGGTAACGAATTAGAGAGATAATAGATATATATAATAGTTAGAGAGTTAATAGTATTTTTTGGTTAATAGTTATATAGTACACACATCAGATTACGTTTCATACACATTAAGCAATGTTATTTAAGCAAAAGACTACAAGTTAGGAAAACAATTAACAATCGAAGACTGCAGCGGCAGTATTTTCGTAAATGAATGAATTTTGTTGTTGATGAATATTTCGTCTCGTGAGAGAAGAAATTATACGGGCGGGGCCATCGTTGGTCTCGCTTTTTTTGTGTAACTTCGCAAACAATTAGATATCGTCAATCACAAGTCTGCAGATGTTACAACTCTTGACATTTGATTCTGATTAATTGCCGATTTGACAATTGTAGCTAATAGCATAAAAAAGATATATGAAAATAGGAATAATAGTGGCCATGGACAAGGAGTTTGCGCAGCTGCAGACCCTCTGCCAGGACATCAGAAACGAACAACATGGCGTACAGAGCTTTGCCGTGGGCAATATCGGACACAACGAAGTGATAATGATGCAATGCGGCATAGGAAAGGTGAACTCTGCCATCGGTGCCACAAACATGATAGAGGCTTATCATCCCGACATGGTAATATCTACTGGTGTGGCTGGTGGCGTAGACACTTCGCTCAACGTGTGCGACGTAGTGGTAAGCACCGCCACTTGCTATCACGATGTGTATTGCGGCGACGAATGTGAGCCTGGACAGGTGTTGGGAATGCCTGCACGCTTCGAGTGCGACAAGAAATTCACCGATAAGGCTACATCACTCAACTGCGACACACATGTGCGGGCAGGACTGATTGTGAGCGGCGACTGGTTTGTGAACACACGCGAAAAGATGCAGAGCATCGTCAATCAGTTTCCAAAGGCTACAGCTGTCGACATGGAGAGTTGTTCCATTGCTCATACATGCCACAAATATGCCACTCCTTTTGTAAGCTTCCGCATAATCAGCGACATTCCACTCAAAGACCATAAGGCACAGATGTACTTCGACTTCTGGGAACGTATGGCAGAGGGGTCGTTTGAAGTAACAAAAGCATTCCTCGAAGCATTATAGCATTATTAGATATAATCTCATCGTAACCGACAAATACAACAATAAAGATATGGAAAAGATACCAAGCTTTACAATCAATCACAACACTCTGCTGCGTGGCATCTACGTGTCGCGCAAAGACACCATAGGCAACGACACCGTGACGACATTCGACATAAGAATGAAAGAACCAAACCGCGAACCAGCCTTACACCCAGGCGCACTGCACACCATAGAGCATCTGGCAGCTACATATCTGCGCAACGACCCACAATGGAAAGATAGCATAGTGTATTGGGGACCTATGGGTTGCCTCACTGGCAACTATCTGCTCATGAAGGGCGACCTGCAACCTAAGGATATTGTAGACCTGATGCAACGTACATTCCGCTTTGTTGCCGAATTCGAGGGCGAAATACCAGGTGCAGCACCTAAGGATTGTGGCAACTACCTGTTGCACGACCTGCCAATGGCTCGCTGGGAAGCACGCAAATATTGCGAAGAGGTGCTCGACTGCATCACCGAAGCAAATATGGTGTATCCTACACTCGACGACTAAGACAATGAAGGGCGTATTCATAAGATACTAAGAACAAGCATTATAGCTATAAGAAAGGTAAATGGAGTGATTTTAACTCACTCCATTTTTGCATAGCATTCCGAAAAAAGGGGCGTAAATATTTGGTAGTTTCGCCACAAATCAGTACCTTTGCATCGCTTTTAAGGAACGGGATGTAGCGCAGTTGGTTAGCGTACACGTCTGGGGGGCGTGTGGTCGCTGGTTCGAGTCCAGTCATCCCGAC
>CAKQAD010000012.1 GCA_934215545.1 uncultured Prevotella sp. | reverse complement strand
TTCTTCCACTTAGCAAGAAGAGTCGTGTCTTCTGTGAAGTAAGGGCACTCTTTATCGTTCCAACAGTCGGGACCAATAAAAATAAGGTTGTCGCCGAGTTTTTCGGTAAGAGTCTTTGCTCTTGTTGACAATACGGCATAGATGCCTCCTACTTTATTGCATACCTCCCAACTTGATTCAAAAATATAGTCTGGAAATAGTTTGTCTTTTTTCATAAAAAAGTTTAATATTCAATGCAAAATTAATATTTAAAAAACAAATAAACGATTTTTGGCAATCATTTTTTGGTAATAATTAGCTATTCTTGATGCAAATTCCTTACATTTGCAAAATATCAATTGTTTTTCGTGCTTTTTTGATATATATCAAGTGTAAAATTACAATTATAAAGAATAATATGAGACTGAAATTATTATTATTTCTTGTTGCCCTCGCTGTTTTAAAACCTGTATGTGCAGCAGAAAACGATTCTACATTCCATTGCTATATATATAATAATGAGTATAAAGTATATTTAGACCTGAACCTATACGCCAATGATGTAGTTGTGCCTGGGCAAGAAGTGTTTGGTGCTATACCAGGCTATTTTGGTGCTGTGCGCGATTCTCGTAAATGGTTGATAACTTCTGCCAAAAAACTTGATGCCAACACTTACATTCTTAGTATTGTCAACGACTATGGGTCGGAAGATTTGGAAGCTACGCTTGTTTATAATCCTAAACAGCAAACGTATATCTTGAGTCAGAATAAAGGTAGCCGTTTAAAGATTGTGGTAAATCGTAAATGGGTTAAAATACCAACTGAAATAACGCTTGTAAGACATGTTAGAGTGATTGATGAATGGTGATGGTAGTTTCTGCTTCCTTGTCTATTATTTTGAAGAAAACAGCAAAACGTAGTGTTCATATTTTCCTCGTTTTTAACAACATTTTGTTGGCTACAGGACGATATTTGTCTTGATTTGTTGCTTGAGAATGCGAAAAAAATCAGCAAAGCAATACGAAGTGTGTTTTTTGCTAAATATGAGTGTGCATAGGTTAATGTGCTTGTATATAATACTTTACTGTAATATGACTTATGCCTGTGCATTTTTATTGACTTAATAATGCTGAAAAGAAGCCCATTTTTCACTCAAAAGAAGCCCATTTTTCACCTAAAAGAAGCCTTCTTTTCATGCTAAATAAGGCTTAATTTCATTCTAATCGATATTTTTTTCTTTGTCTTTGTTGCGCAAGCAATAAAAACAGCTATGTGTATCCCGTGTTTTCTATACCTGCAAACTCTATTTCGCATTTTTAATTTGTAACAATTTAGCTAAATGCAAATTATATTTGTCTGTCATTTTAAGGGAAGATATGAACAAATCTTAGCTGAAACTGTTAGATAAAAAACTCTACCACTCCATATGCTGAATGAACAAAATATGAAGTATTTGATTAAATGGCGATGTGCACATTTTATATCTTTATAAGGCTGCTCATTACCATGTCGCTTACAAATATGCCTTTAGATGTAAGCCTTAGATGATTATCAGCGATTTCGATTAAACCATATTTAATGCTGTCTTTTGCATTGTTCAAGGCGTATTGTCTGTAGGCTGAAGGTAAGATATCGAGATTGATACCTTCTGCTGTGCGCATGGCTGTGGTTACAATATCGTTATAGTGAGTGTCGGCATCAATATCTTCGTAATCGCTTGGCAAATACGAGTTTTCAATTGCCTGCATGTATTCATTCAAATTTGCAACGTTCCAACTGCGCTTGTTGAGGCTATATGAATGTGCTGATGCACCAAGTCCAATATATGGTGTGTCCTTCCAATAGCTGCTATTGTGAATGGAGCGATAGCCTGGTTTTGCAAAATTGCTTATCTCATAATGCTCATAGCCAGCTTCCTTCAGTTGGCAAACCAATCGATTGTACATGGCAAGACTGACTTCTTCGTTAATAGGGGTTATGGTGCCCTCTGTCAGCATATGGTGTAGGGTAGTGCCTTCTTCATACATCAAGCTATAAGCAGAAATGTGTGTCGGGTTAATGGTAATAATTTTGGTTATGTCGTCTTGCCATTGTTTCAAAGATTGTCCTGGGAAACCATACATCAGGTCCATGCTTATGTTATCTATACCCGCTTGGCGTATAGTTTTCGCTGCCATTATTGCTTGGTCGGCATTATGTCGGCGGTGGATGAAGTGCAGAATGTGGTTGTTAAATGATTGTACTCCCATGCTTATGCGGTTTACTCCAAACTTTGCCAAGCTTTGTATGTATTCCAACGACACATCATCAGGATTTACTTCCATGGTAATTTCGCTCTGTTCAGCGCCTACAATGTCTTTTATGCCTTGCAATAGTCGACAGATTTCATCGCTGTGGAGCGTAGATGGTGTTCCGCCACCTATGTATATAGTGTCGGCAATAATGGTGTTGGATGTATCTGATATTTGTTTGGTGAAATCCGTGTAGCGCATGCGTAACTCCTTAAGTAGGCAGTCTACATAACGATGCTGCACCGATACCATGGTAGTGCTATAAAAACCACAATAAATACATCGGCTATGGCAGAAAGGCATGTGAATATATACACCAAACTTCATTTGTTTCTCTATATATAATATGTGTGTGGATAATAAATTGTTTTAAAACAATACAAAATTACTAATAAGTTTAAAAAAGTTGTAGGTTTTCTTTTAAATATTTTGGATTGTTATTGGATTTTGATAATTTAGTAGGTGGATAGACTCCGCCCCAAGTCAATCCACCATGAACAGTTTATTTTAACCATTAAAATCCTAAGCTTATGAGGGTCTATCAAACAAATGAGATCAAGAACATTGCCCTTCTTGGCAGTGCGGGTAGCGGCAAGACCACCCTTGCCGAGTCAATGCTTTTCGGTAGCGGAATTATCAAGCGCCGTGGTACGGTGGAAGCAAAAAACACGGTCAGCGACTATTTCCCTGTAGAGCATGAATATGGATATTCTGTATTCCCTACTGTTTTCCATGTAGAGTGGAACAACAAAAAACTCAACATTATCGACTGCCCAGGTTCTGATGATTTCATTGGTGGCGCCATTACAGCATTGAATGTTACCGATCAAGCTGTAATTCTTATTAACGGACAGTATGGTCCGGAAGTAGGTACACAAAACAATTTCCGATATACAGAGAAATTGCACAAACCTGTAATATTCCTTGTAAACCAACTCGATTCAGACAAGTGCGATTTTGATAACATCATCGCAAACATGCAGGCAATTTATGGTCCGAAGTGTGTGCAAATTCAGTATCCAGTTAACACAGGTGCAGGCTTCAATGCCATTGTCGATGTGTTGCTGATGAAGATGTATACATGGGGACCAGAAGGAGGTATGCCAACCATCGTTGACATTCCTGAAGAAGAAAAGGAAAAGGCAATGGAGCTTCACAAAACTCTTGTAGAGGCTGCAGCCGAGAACGACGAAACATTGATGGAGAAATTCTTCGAAGAAGAAACTCTTTCGGAAGACGAATTGCGCGAAGGTATTCGTAAAGGACTCGTAACCCGTTCTATCTTCCCCGTGTTCTGTGTTTGTGCAGGTAAGGATATGGGTGTTCGCCGACTAATGGAATTCCTTGGAAATGTTGTTCCATTTGTGAGCGAGATGCCTAAACTACATAACACACGCGGCGAGGAAATCACCCCTAACTGTGACGGACCAGAGTCTGTATACTTCTTTAAAACCGGATTGGAACCACACATCGGTGAGGTTAGCTACTTCAAGGTAATGAGCGGTAAGATTAAGTCGGGCGACGATCTTACAAATGCTGACCGTGGCTCGAAGGAACGCATCGGTCAGATATATGCATGTGCAGGTGCCAACCGTATACCAGTAGATGAGTTGGTAGCAGGTGACATTGGTTGCACTGTTAAGCTGAAAGATGTTAAGACTGGAAATACTCTTAACGGAAAAGATTGCGAGTGGAGATTTGATTTCATAAAATATCCTAACCCTAAATTCTCACGTGCAATCAAGGCTGAGAATACAGCAGAGACCGAGAAACTTATGTCGGCATTGCTTCGTATGCATCAAGAGGATCCTACATGGCTTGTTGAGCAGAGCAAAGAATTACGTCAGACCATCGTACGTGGTCAAGGCGAATTCCATTTGCGTACATTGAAGTGGCGTTTGGAGAACAACGAGAAGCTCGCTGTCAAGTTTGAACCGACCCGAATTCCTTATAGAGAAACCATTACTAAGATGGCTCGTGCCGAATATCGTCACAAGAAGCAGTCGGGTGGAGCTGGTCAGTTTGGTGAGGTACATCTTATCATTGAGCCTTATGCAGAAGGAATGCCCGACCCAACATCATTCAAGATTAATGGGCAGGAATTTAAGATTAACGTTAAGGGACGCGAAGAAGTGAACCTTGAGTGGGGTGGAAAACTCGTATTCATCAACTCTGTTGTTGGTGGAGCTATTGATGCTCGTTTCATGCCTGCAATCCTTAAAGGCATCATGGACCGCATGGAGCATGGACCGCTTACTGGTAGTTATGCTCGTGATGTGCGTGTCATTGTGTATGATGGAAAGATGCACCCTGTCGACTCTAACGAATTGTCGTTCATGCTTGCTGCACGCAATGCATTCTCGGCTGCGTTCAAGGATGCTGGTCCGAAGATTCTAGAGCCAATCTACGACCTTGAGGTTTATGTACCAAGCGACTATATGGGCGATGTAATGAGCGATTTGCAAGGACGACGCGCTTTGATTATGGGTATGGATAGCGAAGCAGGTTATCAGAAGCTTCAGGCTAAGATACCTCTCAAGGAACTTAGCAACTATTCTATCTCGTTAAGTAGTCTAACAGGTGGTCGTGCTTCGTTCACAACAAAGTTTGCAAGTTATGAGCTTGTTCCAAACGACTTGCAGCAGACACTCATCGCTAAGCATGAAGAAGAAACAACAGAAGATGAATAAAGCTTTATAAAAGGCATTATTTTCATAATGTTTTCATGGGAGCATGTCATATTGTTAAGACATGCTCCCATTTTTGTTGATTTCTATTCTAATATGTGTAGGAAAGATTGTTTTTTCAACAATTTGCAATAACTTTGTAATTCATATATATGCACTAAAAATTATGGACAAATTAATAGGACACATACACTCGTTTGAGACTTTTGGAACTGTAGACGGACCTGGTGTCAGATTCGTTGCATTCATGCAGGGATGCCCATTGCGATGTTTGTTTTGTCATAATCCCGACACATGGCAAATCGATGCAACATGTAAATACAACATGACACCAGAGGAGTTGTTTGCTGAAGTGCAAAAATACAAGAGCTTCATAAAAAGTGGGGGAGTGACTCTTTCTGGTGGAGAACCCCTAATGCAAGCCGATTTTGTTCGTGAATTCTTCCGCTTGTGTCGTGAGGCAGGCGTACATACGGCGCTTGACACCAGTGGTGCATTATGTAATGAAACGGCTTTAGGAATTTTAGATTATGCCGACCTTGTATTGCTTGATATAAAGACAATGAATACACAGTTGTATCCTAAACTTACAGGAGTGCAGCAGAAGTCAAATCTTGAATTTCTTGAGCAATTGCAAAAGCGAAATGTCAAGACATGGATTCGCCATGTGGTAGTGCCTGGTCTTACTGATAACGATGAATGGCTTGACAAACTTGGTGAGCATGTGGCAAAATATGATTGTGTGGAAAAGATAGAAATACTTCCATATCATACATTGGGCGAATTCAAATACAAAAATCTTGGACTAAAATACAGTCTTGATGGGGTGCCACCATTGAGTGCTGAAAGAGCTAAGCAGATTCGTGAACGCCTGTCGAAGTTCAAGCCATGCTTATAACAACAATAGTTGATAAAATGAAAAAAGCAGTCGAATTTTCGACTGCTTTTTTGCATGCAGCAAGTGTGTTATGCTGCGTTTAAAACATTCTAAATGTATTATTCTTCCTCTGGCGTGATGAGCTTATAGCCCTTGCCATGGATATTTATGATCTCAATCTGGTCATCGTCTTTCAAATGCTTACGCAACTTTGTGATGTAAACATCCATTGAGCGTGCATTGAAGTAGTTGTCGTCGATCCAGATAGTCTTCAATGCAAAGTCGCGTTGAAGAATTTCGTTGGCGTGGCTGCACAATAAAGCAAGCAGCTCGTTCTCTTTTGTTGTGAGCTTTGTCTGTTTCTCACCGATGCACAATAGCTGCTTCTGTGTGTCGAAGGTGAAGCGGCCAATATGATATATGCTGCTTTCCTTATTCTTTTTGCCACGTACACGGCGCAAGATAGCTTCAATTCTGAACACTAACTCTTCCATAGAGAAAGGTTTGGTGATATAATCGTCAGCACCAATCTTGAATCCTTCAAGGATGTCTTCCTTCAGAGTCTTGGCTGTGAGGAATATAATAGGAATTTCGCTGTTAGCCTGACGTATTTCTTGTGCTAATGTAAAGCCGTCTTTCTTAGGCATCATTACGTCGAGAACGCAGATGTCGAACTTTGTCTTCATGAAGGCCTTGTAACCAGCTTCGCCATCGGGGCACAATTCGGCTGAATAGCCTTTTGCCTGCAGATATTCACGAAGCAACATACCAAGATTTTCATCGTCTTCACAAAGTAGGATTTTTAACTTGTCGTCCATAATCTTAGGTTTTATTTATTAATAATTTATTGTTCTTATTGTATTTATATGTTTATTAGACGCTTTTGGTGACATAAGGTTTAATCCTTTATCACTGGAAGTTTAATTGTAAACTTAGTTCCTTTGCCCCAATCGCTTTCTATAGAAATGTCGCCCTGATGTAGTATCACGATTTTCTTGACATATGCAAGTCCTAAGCCAAAGCCTTTGACATCGTGTACATTGCCAGTGTGCACTCGATAGAATTTGTCGAACACTTTTTTCAGATTTTCTTTCTTTATACCGAGGCCAGTGTCGCGCACCGACAGATACAGATGCTCATTGTCGTTCCATGTGCGTATGTAGATGTTGATCGGATTGTCGGGTTTCCGATACTTTACAGCGTTGTCGAGTAGGTTGTTGATAACATTCTGGAAGTGCACTTCATCAACATATATAGTTGAGTCGACAGCTTCTATTTCGGTATATATTTTGCCACCAGTATGTTCAACACGAAGCGTGAATGAATTGGCAATGTTTTCAACCATTTCATTCAGATCGAGATGCTTTTTCTTGAACACAGCCTTCTTCCTGTCGAACATTGACATTTGCAGCACCTTTTCTACCAAGAAACGGAGTCGTTTCGACTCATCATTAATCACCTGGCCTAAGTGCTTTGTCATGGTAGCACTCTTGGTAACGCTTTCGTCATTCATCATCTGTGCAGCAAGTGAAATGCTGGCAATAGGAGTTTTAAGCTCGTGTGTCATATTGTTGATGAAGTCGTTCTTTATTTCAGTATAGCGCTTCTGTCTGAATATGATTACAATGGTGAATATGAATGTGATGAGCAGTACCATTGTGAATGCAACAGAAGGTATCATAAACCTTACCGATGAGAAGATGTACGCACTCATGTCGGGGAAGTGAATTTTCACAACTCCCATCTTTGATTGCGGGTCGTTACGGAATAAGACTTGTGAGTAAGTGAAGTCTTCGCCCTCGTCATCGTAGTCCGGACAACGATACACTTCTCGTCCGTCTTGTGTGCAAACTGTGAAATGATATGGAATGTTAATTCCGTTATTCATCAATTCAGCCTTCAAATCTTGGTCGAGCAACTTGAAGTTGATGCGCTCTTTTAGTGGTTTTTCTGATGCTGAATATAGTATGGAGTAAACTACTTCATCGAGCAGTGCCTTTTGATAAATATAGCGGTTCTTTACTATTTCTTGAAGTGACTTTGATGCCTCTTGCAATGAGTTTTTGTCGGTGTGCAAAATCATTGCTTTGGGCATTTGCGATGGTTTTGTTGTGATAGTCTTCAGCTCAAAGGATGAATAAATGGTGCCATCTTTGCCTGCTACAGAATATTGATGCGATTCTTGCAGACTACCATCGAGCTTGCCCGATACGGTGCCCATGGAATCTTTTTTGAATGCGCGTCGCTCTGTCTCGTTAACGTCCTTCTCCAAATATCGTAGGGTTTCGTTAAGTTCAAGGTTTCTTGAAGCTTGATATAAGGCACGGTTCACCGATTCGTCGAACTGCTCTTTCTTCATGCTTACCATCTCCTGGATGTATCTAAGCTGAAGGTAGAGTAGGGCGAGGAATGAAAAGCCCATAATTATAGCAATTATCCAAATCGTTTTCTTTTTCATCTTTTGCTTATATCTTCTTTGCGGCCATTCAAAGTATCAAGTGCTTTAAACAACTTGAAAATATGAACTATTGCCTTTTGTGTGGTTACAAAGATAAAGCAAATCTATGTTTAAGAAAACTATAATGGTTAATTATTAACTAAATATTCGCAATTATTAACCTTTTATAGAGGCTATAATTGCGAATAATGAATTATAATATTATCTTGAACTGCTAAAACCTTCAAGGTTTTGGTATTTACGCTTCATTAAGCGTTTGTAGATGTTGCGTAGCCAAATATTGTGTGTTAGAATAAATGCAAGTCCGATGATGGTGATAATGGTGTATGCTATGTTTTTACTGAATAAAGCTTGTAAAGTTCCGAAGACTACATTTGGTACAAGGAGCACGATGCCCATTGTTATAAGGGGGCCATAGTTGCCATCGAAACCTGCTTTGCCATTGATTTTTTCATTTAATGGAATGGTTCGCGTGTTGTAAACAGCCAGCTGGAAAATAGCAAAATATTGCACTCCCATGGTGTATATAGCAAAACTAATAAGCATATATATTGACCATTTGCCAGCAAAAACCATTGGTAGCATCAGCAAGAATGGTAGCAACAGCAATGCCGAATAGAATATATATTTGGCTTTTAAAAGTGTAAGGATGTTCTCTTTATGTACCAATAGACAATCGATATAGTTGCCTTCAAACCCCATGACTCCTATAAGTATTGTAGCGCCGAAAATCATATAGTTGTAAAACGCCCAAAAATTAGTCATTATCTTTGAGTCGTAGATATCGGTGAAGACAATAGCGGCACTAAGCATACAAATCACAAAAATACAATTCCTGAAGTTGCCTCGTGGCGTTTTGTTTCTAAACAGAAGTTTTGCTTCCAATTGCAAAAAAGTTCCTATCTCGCCATAGCGCTCTAAGAACGAGAATTTTGCGAATGACTTTATTCCTGTTTTCTTTTCAGTATTTGCCAATTCCGCATATATATATTTAAACTGCAATTCTCTATTAACCACTACGCATATGGCAAGTGTTGCAATAGCTATCAATAGAGGTAGAGGATTGTGATGGGCTATAGCATTACCTGGTGCAGCGAATACTTGAAACAACTGGTCGAATCCAGCATCGTTGCCTATATATAAGGGCATGAACAATATTGCCAATACCGCTGCAGGTAGTAACCACCATATGAGCTTGTCGTTAACAAGAGTGCGTACTATAAGATAACATTGATTGTTAATAAGAATAAGTATAAGTATATAAAATAAGGAGTAAATGGTTGTTGCTATACCATAGCTGAAAACTACTGACATAATGCAGTAGGGTAAGAAAAATGCAAACCATATCAGATTTCCTTTGCTTGATAATGCTGAGAAAATAAATGTGTCTATGCACAACTTTCGTGGAAATGGCAACAGAATGTATGGGCGTACGGATTGTGCTGGTGTTTGTTGTATAACAAACCGTATCACGAAGTCGAATATAAGTCCACAAGGTAAAATGAAGAACAGAAATTCTATTGCCGTCATTGTACGATCACCATTTACAGCCAACGACATTAATATTGACAATGCCATGAGATACAACACCACAATCGCCACCACAATATAACCGATGCACTTGGCGTATTTGCCTTGCGATAATAGTGGGTTGCGCTCATTAGCTATCTTGCGGTGCTGCAAAAGTGTCCTGACAATCTGTGTTTTAGAAATAGGTGTATGCATTATTTATATCTTTATCAGCCCTTGCTATGCTTATACTATATGCCTATTGCTATGCCTTTTCTTACCTTAAATCTATTACTTCGGCTGTAGGAAACTCTTTAGCATTGAATGTGAATGCTTTGTCAGGCTGGAATGTTGCAGAAAATTTGCTTATGCGTATGTCGTACCAAAGCCCTTTCTGCTTCATCTTTATTCTTGATGGAACATTTGTTCTTTTGTTGATAGTTATATACATTTCCGGAATGCTTTTCGATCTGTTTTGTGCAACAAGATGTACGTTGTGTTCTTGTCCCGAAGTCTTTACCGATAAGTTATAGCCTTTTTTATAAATATGTATGAATGTATAAGGATTGAACAACTGCTGCTGAGCGGCAGTAGGAGTGCTTACATTCACCTCGTTGTTCTTTTTCATATACGTCCATTGTGTCTTCCCATTATACCATACAATAGCTTGTGGCGTGCGGGCATTGAATTTATTTCCTTTTACGGCTATAGATCCCGACACATTACCCATTTTCGGGTGGCTTAATGAGAATGATGCACTGATACCACCTTTTCGTCCTATTATTTTCGATGTCTTGTCTAATATGGCACGAGCTGTTGTTGCATTGTTTTGAGCATTGATGGCAATATTGCTCATCAATGCCATCAACATTAATGTTATGATGCTAAAAAATCTACGCATAGTTTTATATACAATTGTTATATAATGATTTATTTATTGTCTGCCACGCAACTGTGCCATAATAATGCTCAGCTGAGCTTCGTCTGCCACCAGTACATCGCGTGGTTTGCTACCATGAGCAGCTCCCACAATACCAGCTTTTTCAAGCTGATCCATCAGTCGGCCTGCACGATTATAACCAATAGAGAATCGACGTTGTATCATACTTGTGCTACCTTGTTGACTAACAATTACTGAGCGTGCCGCCTCTTCAAAGAATGGATCCAAGGCACCTAATTCACCACTACCGCCATTTCCTACAGTTTCGCTGTCGTCGCCCTTTGGTTCTGGCAATTCCAGTGGGTGAGTAGGTCCAGACTGCTTAGAGATATACTCGTTGACACTTACGATATCTGGTGTGCTTATGAATGCGCACTGCACACGTGTAGGTTCGTTGCCATTTAGGTAGAGCATATCGCCCATACCAATCAACTGGTTAGCACCAGGGCGGTCGAGAATGATTCGAGAGTCCATCATTGAACTCACTTTGAAAGCAATTCTTCCAGGGAAGTTTGCCTTAATATTACCAGTGATGATAGATGTTGTTGGTCGCTGTGTGGCAATAATCATGTGTATACCCACGGCACGTGCCAACTGTGCGATACGTGCTATTGGCATTTCCACCTCTTTGCCTGCCGTCATTATCAAATCGCCGAACTCATCGATAATTACTACAATATATGGCATAAATTCGTGTCCGTCGTTTGGGTTAAGACGATGGTGCAGATATTTGTCATTGTATTCCTTTATGTTGCGTGCACCAGCAAGCTTCAGCAAGTCGTAGCGATGATCCATCAGTGTGCATAAGCTTTTCAATGTGCGCACAACCTTAGTAACGTCAGTGATGATTGGCTCGTCGTCATCGTCTACTTGCGCCATAAAATGGTCGGCAATCGGAGAGTAAACACTGAATTCAACTTTTTTGGGGTCGATGAGCACAAGCTTCAGCTCGTTAGGATGTTTTTTGTAGAGCAGTGATGTAATGATGACATTCAGTCCCACTGACTTACCCTGACCTGTTGCACCAGCCACGAGAAGGTGAGGAATTTTTGTAAGATCAGCCATGAACACTTCATTGGTAATTGTTTTACCGAGAGCAATAGGCAAATCGAACTTTGTATCCTGGAATTTCTTAGAATTCAGAATGCTTTCCATCGACACGTTGTGGCGTTTTTTGTTAGGAACTTCGATACCAATGGTGCCTTTTCCTGGTATTGGAGCAATGATGCGCACGCCGAGAGCCGATAGTCGCAGGGCAATATCATCCTCAAGGTTGCGAATCTTTGTGATGCGTATACCTTCTGCTGGTGTTATCTCGTAGAGTGTGATAGTAGGGCCTACTGTGGCTTTGATTTCGCGAATTTCTATGCCAAAGCTTTTGAGCACTCTAACAATTTCTTCGTTGTGCGACTTTATTTCCTCCATATCGACATATGGTTTACCATCATTATCGTCTTTGCTAAGGAGATCTAATGTTGGTCGCTTATAGCGAGTGAATGGCTCCAACGGATTTATTGGGGTGTCGAAAGCAGCTCCACCTACTGTTTGTGCAGTTGCTTTCTCGTCCTTACCAACCTCTACTGTGAGGTGCCCTGACGCAGTGTTTGCATCAGTCTGCTCTTTTGTGGCATCTGTTGCTGGAGTTGCCTGTTGTTGGGCTTTCTTTGTTGATCCGCCGAGATCGGTCATGTCTGTAAGATCTATTACCGACACGGTTTCGCTTTTAGGCTCTTTATCCTCGGCATCATTGCTGACATTGTCTACAGTCGATTTTATAACATTCTCATTGTTATTGATATTCTCAGATTCGTTATCGGCAGTAACAATTTTTTCAAAATTAATGTCACTTACCTTATCTGTAATTTTCTTCAATGGGTTGAATAGTTTTCTTGTCCAGGTGATGGTTTGCTTGCTAACGAATGTAAGTAATGCGATAGCGGTGAAGAAGAGAATGGCAGTTAGTCCTGGAGGTCCCACAAGGTTTTCGAGGGTTTGTACGCACAAAGCACCATGGTTGCCACCTGGATTGAACACAGCCTCTGGCATTATTGGTGCCAATACTTTAGCAAGGAACACAGATGTCCACACCATGAAAAATCCCAATCCGAGGAACCATTTCCATAGGCTGATGGTGTATATCTGCATCATTTTAATACCTACAAGCAGGAGGTATACTGGAATTAAAAACGCCGCAAAACCGAAGTTTTGTGTTATTAATATATATGAAAGTATGGCGCCCAGCGAGCCACAATAGTTACAGAATGCTTTGTTGGCGTTAGTCCACTCTCCAGGACGTAACTCTTCGAGTATGCTTTGATCGGCAGCTCCCGTGTTGAGATATGATATCATTGCCACCAATGCATATATGGCAAACACGACTGTAATCATGCCCAATAAAAAGTCGGTGCGTTCACTTTTCAGTATACTAGATAGACCTATTGCCTCGTTTATATTCTTTGGCTTGCGTTCTGTTTTTTTCTTTGCCATTTTAATTATAAATATGTATGTGTTGTTGCTTTAATGAGTGTTTAATGCAGAGTTAGCGATAGCTCTGCTGGCGTTTAATGCGCCAATTTCTTACAAAAGTAGTGGAAAAAACTCGTAAAGCACCAATTTTTCATAACTTTTTTCTAATTTTGCATTTATCTACAATGCATCCATACAATAAAAATGAAAAAGACAATTTACAATAAATACGACAAAAAGAAGATTAATGCCCTTCCTTTGGTGAAATATCCAGGAAAAATTCATGTCATTCTTAATGAATATGAAGCATCACGTGCCGTAGATTATTTGCTAAAATGTCCGATTCTTGGTGTGGATACAGAGACCCGTCCATCGTTTAAGCGTGGCCAAAACCATAAGGTTGCATTATTGCAGGTTGCAACTCACGACCAGTGTTTTCTTTTTCGTCTCAACTATCTTGGCATGTCAGATTCGATATTAAAGTTGTTGAGCAACCCTACTGTGCCAATGATAGGTTTGTCGTGGCACGATGATTTGATGTCGTTACATCATCGTTCCGACTTTGTGGCTGGATGGTTTATAGATGTACAGGATATTATTGGCAATATTGGCATTGAAGATCGTAGCTTGCAGAAAATTTACGCCAATATGTTCGGCTGCAAAATCAGTAAGCGTCAGCGTCTTTCCAATTGGGAGGCAGATGTACTTACTGACAAGCAGAAGGAGTATGCTGCTATTGACGCTTGGGCATGTATCAATATTTATGAGGAACTGATGCGGTTAATGGCTTCTAACGATTACAACCTTGTCGTCGTACCAGAAGTGCAGCAAAACAAGCAAATTGCTGTTGATGCACAATAATTATTGCGCTTGTATAAGAATGATAATTTATTAAGCACATTATACACAATATATAATAAATCCAAACATAGCGAATCAACACTATATGTATAAGAATGTATATTTAAAGCCCCGAAAAGAAGAGAGCCTAAAGCGTTTCCATCCATGGATATTCTCTGGTGCTGTAGACCGTATCGATGAGGGTATCGATGAGGGTGAGATAGTACGCGTTATAACTTCCGCAGGCAATTTTATTGCAGTTGGCATGTATCAGATAGGTTCTATAGCTGTGAGAGTTATGTCGTTTAGCGACATTGTTCTTGATGATGACTTTTGGTATTCTATGCTGAAGTCTGCATGGACTATGCGCTTAAAAATAGGCCTTATCGGTAGTGAGGTCACCAACAACACCTTCCGCCTTGTACATGGTGAGGGCGATAACCTTCCGGGTCTTGTTATTGACTGCTATGGCGACACAGCCGTTATGCAAGCTCACAGCGTAGGCATACACCTTGTTCGCAAACAGATATGTGATGCCTTGGTAAAGGTGTCGGAGGGTGTTATAAAGAATGTGTATTATAAAAGCGAGACTACATTGCCGTTTAAGGCTGATGTAGAACATGAGAATGGCTTTATTTATGGCTCCATGAGCAGTAATATAGCAACAGAGAATGGTCTGAAGTTTCATATTGACTGGCTAAGAGGTCAGAAGACGGGTTTTTTTGTTGACCAGCGAGAAAATCGCAGTTTGCTCGAACAATACTCTAAGGGTCGTTCTGTGCTTAATATGTTCTGCTACACAGGTGGTTTCTCGGTATATGCCATGAGAGGAGGCGCTGAGTTGGTGCATAGTGTCGATAGCAGTGCAAAGGCAATAGAACTTACAAATGAGAATATAGCGCTTAACTTCCCTGATGACAATCGTCATGCGGCATTTTGTGAAGACGCTTTTAAGTATCTTGATGCCAACGACAATACCTACGATCTTATTGTTCTTGATCCGCCTGCTTTTGCCAAGCATCGTGGTGCATTGCATAATGCATTGAAAGGCTATACCCGTCTTAATGTAAAGGGCTTGCAGCGTATAAAGCCAGGTGGTATACTCTTCACTTTCAGTTGTTCGCAGATTGTATCAAAAGAGAATTTCCGCAATGCTGTGTTTACGGCAGCCGTACAGGCAAATCGTAAGGTGCGCATTTTACATCAACTACACCAGCCTGCCGATCATCCAATAAATATTTACCATCCAGAGGGTGAGTATCTTAAGGGTCTTGTACTCTATGTGGAGTAATATTTAATACAGCTATTTAATGTAGTTATTTACTGCAATTGTTTAATGTAGTTATTTCATAATGACAGACATTGATTTTGCAAAGGATTTTGTGAACAGAGTGCATGAATTTTCCTCTGTTCACAATTTTTTTACCAACGGAGGCAAGTATCTTGTAGCTCTTAGTGGCGGTGCCGATAGTGTGGCATTGCTATGTGCCATGCATGCCCTTTCTGTTGGTGATGGCTTTCGTTATCCTGCCTTTAATGGCTCGTTACAAATAGAAGCGGTGCATTGCAATTTTCACCTCCGTGGTAGTGAGTCGGATGGTGATGAACAGTTTTGCATAGCATTATGTAAAGCTAAAGGCATAAAGCTGCATTTGGTTCATTTCGACACTAAGGAGTATGCCTCGTTGCATCGTCAGAGCATTGAAATGGCTGCTCGTGAACTTCGCTATAATTATTTTGAACAGTTGCGTAGTGATATTGGCGCTGATGGCATTTTGGTGGCACATCATCGCGACGATAGCGTTGAGACAACTATATTAAATCTTGTTCGTGGTACAGGCATTCGTGGCATTCGTGGCATCTTGCCTCGCAATGGTTCTGTGTTTCGTCCACTATTGTGTGTAAGTCGTGCTGACATTGTGCGTTATCTTAATGCGATAGGTCAGGGGTATGTAACAGACAGTACTAATCTTGTGGCAGATGTTAAGCGTAACAAAGTGAGGCTTAACATCATTCCACTATTGCAGGAACTCAACCCTAATGTCGTGCAAAGCATTTTCGAAACGTCGTTGCGCGTTGGCGATGCTTACGCTTTGTTTCGGCGTGCTGTAAATGAAGCGATAGATAGGGTGACGGTTTTCTCTAATTCTGCTGATGGGCAGGTGGAAGTTGATATCAGCAAACTCTTGGTTGAGTTGTCGGCCGAGAGTATTCTTCATGAATTACTTAAGCGTTATGGCTTTTTATCGTCACAGACGCAAGACATATTTCATTATGTTTCTTGCGGCGATATGAATAACATCTCGGGCAAATTATTTCAGTCGAAGTCGCACGATCTGCTTGTCTGTCGTGGCAAACTGCTCATACAACCACATTATGAATTAACGCAAAAGGTGATGAAGGTTATAGAGCCTGGAATTTATGTTTATGATACCATGCATAAGTTCTCCTTTTGCCAAGAGTCGGTCGACAAAACCTATAACGTTAGCCGCTCTCCACATGAGGTGTGTCTTGATAGTGAGCATGTGCATTTTCCATTGCACATACGCCCAATATGCTCTGCAGATAGATTCACTCCATTTGGCATGAAAGGAACAAAACTTGTTAGCGATTATCTAACAGATCGCAAGAAAACGCTTTTTGACAAGCAGCGCCAGCTTGTTGTCACCGATGCTGACGACAATATATTATGGCTTGTTGGTGAACGTATTGATAATAGTTGTCGTATTACTTCAGTTACAACCCAAGCGGTTAGAGTTGCTTTGTATATTAATAAGGTTGGTTATACGAAGTAGTGCAATCAAGCCCATTCCGTATGGTAACCATTCCGTATGGTAGCCATTCTGTGTGGTAATTGTCCATACAATGTGCCTTGTGGCCCTCTCACCACATCTATGCGCCGTACCCCATACAGATGAGTGTTGAAACTGCATTTGCTTACTAATGGAATATCGTCGACATACATTCCTACGGCAGGGGCATTAACCCTTGAACCAATCCCCCTGACATAAATGGCAGATGTGTATCTTGTCCCATATTCAGGCATAACAAACGATGGTATCAACATGGCTGCGCTTCTCATGTCGTTGAGTGCATAGCTGTTTAGGTTGGCTGCAGATAGTGTGCTACTGCTGGCAGGCTGTCGATGCAGCTGTAATAAATCTTTAGTGTTGGTCGACACCAACACCTCGTTGAGATTGTGCACCAATGTTGTGTCGCTAATACCGCTTTTTGTGCTGTTGGCAGCATGTGTTTCTGGTGTGATGGGGTGGGTTGATAGGAGCGTGAATGCTAATAATATAATGTTCATTGTTGTATTTGTTGCTATTTCTTTTTTTTCAGTTTGCAAAATTATGCATATTATTTATGTGCCACAATCATAATTTGTTATGAAAGATGTTGTTCACTTGCTATTGTATAATTTTTTTTCTGTATCTTTGCACCACGAAAAAGGATAATGAGAAGGTTGGTGATAATGAAGTTGTTTGGTTTGTTTGCAGAGCGCAACAACATGATTGATCGTCAACTCGTCAACTAAATTTTTAAAACAATGAAACAGACAAAGATTGTTGCTTCGATTAGTGACCGGCGTTGTGATGTTGATTTCATCCGTAAACTTTTTTTTGCGGGCATCAACGTAGTACGTATGAACACCGCGCATGCCACTCCCGACGGGATACGCACCATTATAAAGAATGTAAGACAGGTTTCACCCCACCTTGCCTTGATGATTGATACCAAAGGTCCGGAAGTGCGCACAACCGATGTTGCGGAGCCAATTAGCTTCCAGACTGGTGATATGGTAAAAATAATGGGGCGACCAGACGTATGCACGACTCACGACATTGTTAATGTGTCTTATCCCGACTTCGCTAAGGATGTCAGGGTTGGCGACCATGTGCTCTTCGACGATGGCGAGCTCGACATGGAGGTTATAGACACCGATGGTCCAATGCTCATAGCACAGGTGCAGAACGATGGAGTGCTCGGCGCCCACAAGAGTGTTAATGTACCGGGCGAACATATAGCCTTGCCTGCTATTACTCAGAAGGACCATGACAATATACTCCTTGCTATAGAGCAGGATATTGACTTTATAGCCCATTCCTTTGTTCGCTCTGCAAGCGATGTCCTTGCCATACAGAAGATACTTGATGCTCACAATAGTGACATCAAAATCATTTCAAAGATAGAGAATCAGGAGGGAGTAGACAATATTGATGAGATTATTGATGCCTCTTATGGTATAATGATAGCCCGTGGTGATCTTGGTATTGAGGTGCCCATTGAGAAAATACCGGGCATACAGCGTCAGATCATTCGCAAGTGTGTGATGAAGAAAAAGCCAGTGATTGTGGCAACCCAGATGCTTCATACCATGATAAAGAATCCCCGTCCTACACGAGCTGAAGTAACAGATATTGCCAATGCCATTTACTCCTATACCGATGCCCTTATGCTCAGTGGAGAGACAGCAAGTGGCAAGTATCCCCTTGAGGCTGTGCAGACCATGGCTGCCATAGCCGAGCAGGCAGAACGCGACCGTGCCGCCCTCAGCGATTATGAGGTGCCTATGAACCAAAACTGCACTCAGCGTGAATTCCTTGCACATGCCGCCATTGATGCCACTCGCAAACTTGGTGTTGCAGGCATTATCACCGATAGCCTCACAGGCGAGACTGTTAGACATCTTGCAGCCTTCCGTGGTCCTAACCCCATCCTTGCTATCTGCTATAAGGAAAAGACCCAGCGTTGGCTCAATCTGAGTTTCGGCGTTATTCCCATCCATCAGAAGGAGCAAGTCTCACCAAAGTTCATGTTCACTGCAGCACTCAGAATGCTCCGACAGAAGGGATATATCACGCTTGATGATAAGATAGCTTACCTTAGTGGCAGCTTTGGCATGGGCAACCCAACCGGTACCACCTTCCTTGAAATCAACCAGGTGGCACAAGTGTTCGACAAGTCGTATGAGTTCCACTTGCCTAACAATTAATACAATCTCATTGTTTCTTTTGGGTGAATGCCCTATCGTATCATTATTTATTTTGAGAGACATAATGATATTTGATATTATGGCAATACATATATTTGATTTATGTGCCGTAATGATATTTATTCTATTAAGGGTGTGTCAGGTATAACTTGGCACACCCTTAATTATGATGTTTTGATAGTGTTGTACTTGCAGCTATCCATAGCCATTGTTTTGGTTGCACTATGTGTCGACTCTCCATACATGCCTTCAAGTGCTTTTTATGGCAAATGTAGCCTTATAAGGCAGATTTAATGCTTTTGTCGATTGTGTGTTTTGAATTTTATTATTAATTTTGTAGGCAATATATATATTATGTATATCGCCCCGATATATTCTGTAAAAAAGACCCATGGCAAATATGAATTTTAGTGATATGCTTGCAGCCACCGTGGAGCAACTCAGCGAGCCGCAGAGGCTTAAGGGAGTGTTTCATCCGCATGGTGATGGACACCCATTGCCATCAGGAGCGGTGCTTGAAGAGATAGTGCTGCTGTTGCGTTCAATATTATTTCCTGGATATTATGGCAAATCGTCGGTGAATATACATACGCTACACTACCATATAGGTGTTGGTGTTGAGCGCCTTCATCATCTGCTGACTCAACAGATAGAAGCCGGGCTTTGCTTTATGGAAACAGAAGGTACTACTGCTGTGTCGTCTGGCATCCACCCAGAGTCAGCCAGCAAGCAGCAATCTGCCAGAGAGTTGTCTGCACTAATGATAGATCGTCTGCCCCAAATACGAAGCACGCTTGCCACCGATGTTATGGCTGCATATAATGGCGACCCTGCAGCTTGCAGTACAAGTGAGGTGATTGCCTGCTATCCGATAATCAAAGCTTTAACCAACTATCGTGTGGCCCATGAACTACATTTGCTTGGTGTGCCCTTAATCCCAAGGATGCTCACAGAGATGGCTCACTCAGAAACCGGTATTGACATTCATCCCCAAGCCACAATTGGCAAATACTTTACCATCGATCATGGCACAGGAGTTGTAATAGGAGCTACATGTATTATTGGCGATAATGTCAAGATTTATCAGGGCGTTACTTTAGGAGCAAAGAGTTTTCCGCTTGACGATGATGGCAACCCGATAAAGGGCATTGCCCGCCACCCTATAATTGGAAATAATGTTGTGATATATGCCAATGCCACCGTGTTAGGCCGCATTACTATTGGCGACAACTGTGTTGTTGGAGCTAATGTATGGGTGACCGATGATATGGAGGCCCATACCACGAAAGTAAACAGATTCTGATGTGGTTGTTGCCAGTGTGTAGATACGAACAATTAGAACTATTAATAAAAGATACGAATATATAAAAGAAAAGCAGAAAACCGTTATTTACGAATATGAACGAATTTCAACTAATAGCCAAGACTTTCATGGGATTAGAACCCGTGTTGGCAAAAGAGCTCACCGCTATGGGAGCCAATAATGTAGAGATAGGCAGACGTATGGTGTCGTTTACTGGCGACAAGGAACTGATGTATCGTGCTAACTTCCAGTTGCACACAGCCATTAGGATTTTGAAACCCATAGCGCAGTTTAAAGCGCGTTCTGCTGATGAGGTTTATGAAGAGATTAAGAAGATAGATTGGAGCCAATATATAGAGAGTGGCAAGACATTCTCTGTAGACTCTGTGGTATATTCTGAAGAGTTCCGTAATTCACGTTTTGTTACATACAAGGTTAAGGATGCTATTGTTGACCAATTTCGTGAGCGCACAGGCAGTCGTCCTAACATTTCTGTGAGCAATCCCGACATTCGTCTGAATATCCATATTGCCGAGACAGATGCCACCCTTTCTCTCGATTCCAGTGGCGAGTCGTTGCACCGTCGTGGCTATCGCCAGGAGAGTGTAGAAGCTCCTCTCAACGAGGTGCTTGCAGCCGGTATGATACTGATGACGGGATGGAATGGCGACACCGATTTCATTGATCCTATGTGTGGTTCAGGAACCCTATTGGTTGAGGCTGCGCTGATAGCTCACAATATGGCCCCTGGTATATTCCGCAAGGAGTTTGCTTTCGAGAAATGGCCCGACTTCGATGCAGAGCTCTTCGATGAGATCTACAACGACGATTCGCAGGAACGCGAGTTCAATCATCACATTTATGGCTATGATATCGACATGAAGGCGGTGAACACTGCACGTCTTAACGTGCGTGCTGCTGGTCTTTCTAACGACATCACCGTGGAGTGTGCCGACTTCAAGGATTTCACAAAGCCACAGAACAAGAGCCTGCTGATGGTTAACCCTCCCTATGGTGAGCGCATTTCTACGCCAAACCTTCTGAACACCTATAAGATGATAGGCGAGCGCCTTAAACATTCGTTTATGGGCAATGAGGCATGGGTGCTAAGCTACCGTCAGGAGTGTTTTGAGGCGATAGGCTTGAAGCCATCAATAAAAATTCCCGTCTACAATGGTTCGCTTGAGTGCGAGCTGCGCAAATACTCGATTTTCGATGGCAAGATGAAGGAGTTCCGCCAGGAGGGAGGAATAGTGAAGACCGAAGACGAGAAGCGCCAGATGGCGGAGAAGCACCGTTTCAAGAAGAATCGTGAGTTCAAAAAGCGTCTCGATGAAGAGGCTGAGAATGAAGAGGCTGACATTCGTTCATTTAAATTCCACTCATTTGAGCGTCGTGGTGCAAATGATGGCAAGCGTCGTGGTGGTTTCGACGACAAGCGTGGATCAAAGCGTTTCGATGGCAAGCGTGGCGACCGCTACGACAAGCAAGGAAAGTTCGGCGACAAGCGCTTCGGCGACAAGCGTCGTGCTGACGACCGCAAACCTTCGAAGGGATATAATAACAAAAAACGTGAATTTGGCGATGAAGACTAAGCATCTTGTAGCTTTATTATACACCATATTAGTGGCATTGACAATGAGTGCACAGCAGAAGGAGTTGACCCTGGAGGATTTGAACTTTGGTGGCAACAACTATAAAAATATGGTGCCCAAAAATCGCAACTGTACATGGTGGGGCGATCAGCTTGTGCACCGTGACAAGGAGGCATGCTATCTTGTTAACAAGCAAAGTGGCAAAGAGACACTGCTCTTTACTCTTGACGATATTAACAAATGCATAGACGAAGGTGCGAGGGTCGTATCCCTTTCGAATGTAGCACTGCCTTATGCCGACCGTAGTGTAGCCAGTATAAACACAGGCAAAGCATTGTTGGACATCGATTTCAAGAAGAAGCAAATAGTTTCGAGCTATGATATAGCCGAGGATGAGAACGTGTTGATGCACAATCGGTTAAGCGGTGCTGTAGCCTATCTTCAAAACGACAATCTATGGGTGTCGGTCAATGGCAAGAAACACCAGTTGAGCACCGATGGCTCCTCGTCGATAGTTTATGGACAGAGCGTTCATCGCAATGAATTTGGCATTGACGGTGGAGTGTTCTTTAGCAATAGAGGCACCAAGATGGCATTCTATCGTATGGACCAAAGCATGGTGGCCGACTATCCTCAGGTGACAATTCCTGAAATAGATTTCGACCGCAACGACCCAAGCAAGTGGAACATTGCTACGCCTGCCCCCGACAAATATCCTATGGCCGGCAAGACATCGCACAAGGTTACTGTTGGTGTGCACAATATGGCTACGGGCAATACCGTCTACCTTGATGCCGGCGACCCCACCGACCGCTACTTCACCAACATCACCTGGAGTCCCGACGACAAGACATTATATATGTTTGAGCTCAACCGCGACCAGAACGACTGCCGCCTCGTAGCATACGACGCCACTACCGGAAGCCGGTTGGGAGAGCTATATAGGGAGACCGACGAGAAATATGTAGAGCCCCAGCATCCATTGTATTTTTTGCCATGGGACGATGCCAAGTGTGTGATGCTCAGTCAGAAAGACGGCTATTGTCACATGTATCTTTGCACCATATCCACCGACGGTGGCAAGCCACGGTTTGACATTTTAAAACAGCTTACGAGCGGTGCATGGCTTGTTATGGACATAATAGGTTTTGATGCAAAGCATAAAAGCATAGTGTATGCATCCAACGAGCTGAGCCCCATACAGCGTAATATATTCAGTGTCAGCACCGTTAACGGCAAGCGCACATTGATTGACTATAATGGATTAGGATGGCATAATGCAACGCTCAGCAAGAGTGGACAATATCTCTTTGATTCGTATTCAACCCCCGACACCCCTCGCAACATTGCAATAGTGGATGGTGCGACGGGCAAGAAAACCCTCTATTTCAGTGCCGAAGACCCATGGAAGGGCTATAATGTGCCTCAATACACCAGTGGAACTATAAAGGCTGCCGATGGCACTACCGACTTATATTGGCGCATGGTGAAGCCCTCCAACTTCGATGCCAGCAAGAAATATCCTACAATAGTATATGTATATGGTGGACCACACGCACATAATGTAGATGCCAGTTGGCATTATCGCTCCCGTGGCTGGGAAACCTATATGGCACAGCGAGGCTATATACTCTTCATACTCGACAATCGCGGTAGCGAAAACCGTGGCAAAGCCTTTGAGCAAGCAACATTCCGCCAATTAGGACAGGAGGAGATACTCGACCAGATGAAGGGCGTGGAATATCTCAAGTCGTTGTCGTATGTCGATGCCGACAAGATAGGCGTACATGGCTGGAGCTTCGGTGGATTTATGACAATCTCGCTCATGACCAATTATCCCGAAGTGTTTAAGGTAGGTGTGGCTGGCGGTCCAGTAATCGACTGGCACTGGTATGAAGTGATGTATGGCGAACGCTATATGGACACCCCCCAAAGCAATCCCGAGGGCTATTCCAAGACATCGCTCCTTAGTAAAGCCAAGAATTTAAAGGGAAAGTTGCAGATAATAACGGGCTACAACGACCCTGTTGTGGTGCCCCAGCACTGCCTCTCGTTTCTTAAGGCATGCATAGAGGCAGGCACCCAGCCCGACTTTTTTGCTTATCCCGGTCAGCCCCACAATATGATGGGGCATCAGAGCACACATCTGCATGAGCGTATAAGTCAATACTTTTTCGATTATCTAAAATAGACAAGCAGACGAGTAGGCGACTATCTTGCTGGTTGTTTGGCATGTCAAAAGACTTGCAAAGTCTATAATAATTAACCAATAACAAGTAATAGCAATGAACATTTTATTGTTGGGAAATGGCGGTAGAGAGCATGCTATGGCATGGAAAATCGCACAGAGTGAGCAATGCGACAAATTATTTATCGCTCCAGGTAATGCCGGCACATCGACCGTTGGCACGAATGTAGACATTAAAGCCGACGACTTTGATGCTCTAAAGACATTTGCTCTTGACAACCATGTCGACATGGTTGTTGTAGGGCCCGAGGACCCGTTGGTGAAAGGCATTTACGACAGTTTTTTGAGCGATGAGCGCACTGCCACCATACCAGTGATTGGCCCTTCGAAAGCAGGAGCCGTGCTTGAAGGCAGCAAAGACTTTGCTAAGCAGTTCATGAAGCGTCATAACATTCCAACAGCAAAATACGCAACCTTCGATGGCACTACCCTCGACGAGGGACTGAAGTTTCTTGAAACCCTCAAGGCGCCTTATGTGCTCAAGGCCGATGGCTTGTGTGCAGGCAAAGGCGTGCTGATATTATCGACCCTCGACGAGGCAAAGAAAGAGCTTCGTGAGATGTTGGGAGGCATGTTTGGCAATGCCTCTGCGAGAGTGGTGATAGAAGAGTTTCTTAGTGGCATAGAGTGCTCAGTGTTTGTTCTTACCGATGGCAAAAACTACAAGATATTGCCCGAAGCCAAGGACTATAAGCGCATTGGCGAGCACGACACCGGTCTCAACACTGGAGGCATGGGTAGCGTGTCGCCCGTTCCCTTTGCCACTGCCGATTGGATGCACAAGGTCGACGAGCGCATCATACGCCCCACCGTTGACGGTCTGTCGGCGGAGGGCATCGACTATAAGGGTTTCATCTTCTTCGGACTAATAAATGTCGATGGCGAGCCAATGGTTATAGAATACAACTGCCGCATGGGCGATCCCGAAACCGAGACAGTGATGTTGCGTCTTAAGAGCGATATTGTAGATCTGTTTGATGGTGTTGCTCATGGCACTTTGAACCAGAAGACCATAGAGTTTGACGATAGAGCAGCCGTGTGTGTGATGCTTGTAAGCGGTGGATATCCAGAACAATACGTCAAGGGATATGCCATTAGCGGTTTGGATAAGGTTGAGGGCAGTGTTGTGTTCCATGCAGGCACCAAGACCGAAGGCGGCGCCATTCTCACTAATGGTGGCAGAGTGATAGCAGTGAGTTCTTATGGCAAGGACAAGGATGAGGCATTAGCAAAGTCGTTTGCCGAGGCACAGAAAATAGAATTCACCGACAAGTATTTCAGAAGGGATATTGGTATGGACCTTTAAGAATATTGAGTTTTGAGTTTCGAATTTTGAATTATTCTCGGCTTCGCCTGCGATTTTGAGTTAATGATTTTTGAATTCGTTACCTACAATTCACAACTGAATAATTCAAAATTGCCGAGGCAATAACTCAAAACTCAAAACTCAAAATTGCGCATACGGCGCACAATTCAGAATAATGTCTTTTAAAGCAAAGAGATTTCAGAATAGGGTGGCAGAGAGCCGTATGGCTTTGCCTGCCACATGTATATATGCATTATGCATGAGTGTGATAGGATGCGAGCTGAGCAATCAGCTCGCCATTCACATAGGATTGTTGGCAATTACATCTGTTTTGATGATGGAACTCAACAATGCAAATGCCCTCATACGCATATACAGTCGTATGGTGTCTTGCTCATTCCTGGTGTTGGCAGTGATGTCGCAGTTTCTTTTCGCCGACTTGAAGTGTGGCATAGCCCAAGCCTGCTATGTAGCATTCTTTCTGTTCTTTTTCAGTGCCTATCAATCGCCTAGTGCCGTGGGGCGTATATTTTATGCCTTCGTTATGCTGGGCATTGCCAGCATGCTGTTTCCGCAGCTTGTATTTTTCGTTCCTTTGATATGGCTGTTGCTATGCACCAACATCATGGTGGGCAGCATCAGGATGTTGGTGGCATCGCTGTTGGGCCTTACAATGCCCTATTGGTTTTGGGCTGCATATCTGGCTTATACAGACATACATCGATTAAATATCATTCCCGAGCACTTCGTTTCGCTGTTTAGCTTCTGCCCACTATCGGCATGGCATGATGTGCCAATGGGGCAGGTGCTCACCACGGTCTTTGTGGTGTTAGTGTCGTTGATAGGCATTATAAATTTTAGGCTCAACAATTATAAGGACAAGATACGTACTCGCATGTTGTTCGAGATATTCACCATTATGTCGCTCTGCACCATATTGTTTATAGTGCTTCAGCCCACACATCTGCATCATCTTCTAGGATTGCTTATTGTGTGCACAGCCCCCATGGCAGGCCACTATATAGCCCTTACACACTCCCGTATGTCTAACATTTCTTTTGTGCTAATGCTCCTTTTTGCATTTATAATAACCATCATCAACAAATGGATGCTCTTCTGACATATCTTATCTCTTGCGGCTATTGGGGTATGCTGTTAGCAGCCTTTCTTGCCGGCAGCTTCTTTCCATTCAGCAGCGAAGCCGTTATGGTGGCATTGCAGGCTGCAGGCTTAGACCCCTTGCCGCTGCTGGTGTATGGCACCATCGGCAACGTGCTGGGTTCGGTGTTCAACTATTGTGTTGGCAGAATGGGCAAGACATATTGGATAGAACACTATTTGCATGTGAGCCACGAGAGTCTTGCCAAGGCACGTAGCTTCATGGGCGGCCGTGGTGCTTGGATGGGTTTTTTTGCTTTTCTTCCTTTGCTCGGCAGCGCCATCACCATCTTACTGGGCTTGATGAAGGCCAACATTGTCATCTCCATCGTCAGCATCAGCATAGGTAAATTCCTTCGCTATCTGTTGCTGGTTTATGGAGTGTCGTTTCTTGTATAAGATTTAGACCATTGGCAGGCACTTGCTATCAGCGACGCAAATATTGCCTTATGGCAAATGCTATGTAAGTGGCGAGCAACGGAAAGCCTATATAATATAATGTAGCAATGCTGAATATGATGTAGTTGGTGGCACACACCGCCGCCAATCCGCCAAGATACATTGTAGCCTCGCCTGCAGGCAATTTATGATACACATCATCGGCGGTGGCTATCGCCATTATCACCATGAGCCACACCGACGAGAGGAAAATCGACAATATCATCGGCACGTTGAACGGATTGAGCGTAGGGTTATAGTAGAAGTGTCGCCATGTGTCGGGTGCGAATAGCTGCAGGCTTGAATAGAATGTAGCTGCCGCTGCCACTATCACAGCCAATAGGGCAGGGTAGAAGGAGTCGATATCGTTAAAGTGCACCAGTTTCACATTTCTCTTTGTCAGTTTATACAGCATGTAGCCAGCCCCTATAATGCTTATGACTATGAGGAATATGAGTAGGTGAGTGTCGGAGAATGTAGATATGAACATCGATATCGGGTCGTCAGGCACTACATTTGCCAGCAGATAGCTCTCGTGTGTCCATCCGAATGTGCACTGGTCGCGTGCCACCTGAACCCACACCGAGTCGATAGGGTCGCTGGGCAACATTCGTATTTCTGCCACCACGATTCTATTGTCTTTGTGAAGCATTATCGAGTCGGTATGCATATTGTTTATGAGCTCCTCTGGCTGTTGCATCAGGATGCTCATAGAGTCGGCCTTAACCACGAAGTTATAGTTTTCGGCATAGTGATGCTTTGCATAGAACGATGTGTCGGCAGCAGCATTGCCCTTGTCGTGTCCTTTAGTATGATAGCATCCTGACAGCGACATTACCGTCATGACTATAGCAACAATTATTTTAATCTTTGTCATGATTATATTTTTTGTCTTATATTTTTTGGCGACAGAAAAAACAGTGTGCCAGCATGAGTCAGGAGTGGAAGGGTCTAATCCGCATACACCTCCATTTGGCATTTAGCACAGTTGAACACCAGTCGCACTCTTTTGTCAATGTCTGCTACCAAGTAGAGCGGCTCCTTCCATTTTGGAGGCGTTCCACCCCGTTTTGTGCAATGCCCCATGGCATATCTCAGGCAATAGCGGCACGTCATTAGTGGCGTAGTGGCAGACCTTTTGCCAAACCACTGAGTCTTGTTGAGTGTTTCATACGCTGCTGTAGCATTGTCGATATTGTGCGCTTCATAATAGTCGTGTGCCACATGGTTGCTCACATTGGCAATGTTCAGTCGTGCCGCATCCGTCCTCTTCTGCACTATGGCAGTGTCGTTGCCGTCGATGGGTGTTACTGCGACTATGCAGCCCTGCTTGGCAATAGCCTCCGTTGCTTCGCGTCGCATTTGTGCAAGCACGCTCGAAGGAACGAACAGCGCCTCTACCTTGTCGCCGATGCTGATGCTCCCTACGGCAAAGCAGGTGTTGCCCAACTTTCCCAGCTGCCTTAAGATGTTCTCCCTTTGTGGTTTTTGCGCCTTGTCGAGTTGCCCCTCATGCAGCACCTCGTGCTTTCGTCCAGCCTCGTCGCGTGCGGTGAGGCACAGCCTGCCGTCTTTGATATGCAAGGTCATGTCGATTAGCATTTTACGCTCCGCAGTCTTGCCAGCCATCGTGCGCTCAAAGGCAATGTCGTAGTTGCGATAGAGTGCAGTGTTAGGCATCAGGTTTTGCGGCATGGATAGCGGAAACAGTCGGTTGCCCACGGCCTTGTTAATTCGCAATCCCTCCAGCTGCCCACGGCTGTTGAAGAAGCACAGTCCATCGCCATTGGCAAATGCTGCGGTGCCCGCCACATTAAACGAGCCCCGTCGCAGCTCCTTTACATACCCCACATATTCGCCCATGGCTTTAGGCGTTTGTGGCGACGAGATGTCGGGTTGTCGGCCATCGAGAAAATAGTGCGTGTATCCTCGGTTGAAAGCCTTGTCCAGGCACGGCTCAAATGCATATCGGCATTTGCCAAACGAGGCACGGCAGTAGCTCTTTGGATTGTCGGCAATGAATTTGTCGAGCGCCATGCTATACGCCGCCACCACGTTCTTCACATACGTCTCGTCTTTCAGTCGTCCCTCAATCTTCAGCGACGATGCTCCCGCCCTTACTATGTCGCCTATTCTGTCAATCTGCTTCATGTCTTTCAGCGACAGCAGATGGCTATGCTTCATTATTGTACTGCCCTGCGCATCGACAAGGTCGAAGGGCAGTCGGCAGAACTGTGCACACTCTCCGCGGTTGGCGCTTCTGTGGAAAAAATGCTCCGAGGCATAGCATGCACCTGAATAGCTCACGCACAACGCCCCATGCACAAACACCTCCAGCTCCACTTCAGGCACCGCCTGGTGTATGTCGGCAATTTCGTCTGTCGACAGCTCTCTTGCAAGCACCACCCGTTCAAAGCCGCCAGCCGCCAGCCATTTCACCTTGTCTTTGTCACGGTTGTCGGTTTGTGTCGACGCATGCATATGTGGCATCTTTAGCCCCTCAGCTCTCAGCTCGTCCATAATCTGCTTCACGGCCATATCCTGTATCAATATTGCATCAACGTTGATGTTGGCAAGCTCTGTTAGCAACTGTCGCACCTTGTCGAGCTCCTGCTCATAGACGATGGTGTTGAGAGTGACATATACTTTTGCACCGAACTGATGCGCATAGTTGGCAAGCAGTTCAATGTCGCCTATGTCGTTGCCTGCCGCCTGTCGGGCGCCAAAGGCATAGGCTCCAATATATACAGCGTCGGCACCGTGGTCGATAGCCACCTTGCCGCTTTCAAGATTTTTTGCTGGTGCTAATAATTCTATGCTACGCATAACTCTTAATAGATTTCCTCTATATTATATGGTGTCTCTTGATAAATGTAATAGTTAATCCAATTGCTGAACAGCAGGTTGGCATGCGCCCTCCACGTCACTCTTACGCCCTTCGTTGGGTCGTCGTCGGCATAATAGTTTTGTGGCATGTCCACATCGTTGCGCTTGTCCTTGTCGCGTCGATACTCCATGTCGAGAGTCATTGGCGAATACTCCATGTGGCCCGTTACGAAAATCTGTCGTCCATGCCTTGCCGTCACGATGCCTACCCCGCTCTCTGCCGATTCGGCAATGATTTCGAGCTCGCCGCTCTTTTCAATATCCTCTCGTCGCACCTCCGTGTGTCGGCTTTGCGGCATGCAGAATGTTTGGTCGAAGCCCCTGAACAGCGGCAGCAAAGGCTTCAGCGGCAGCTGTTCGAACACCCCAAACATCTTTTTGGGCAGTGCGTGTTTATTTACCCCATAGTGATAATACAGCCCCGCCTGCGCCGCCCAGCATATATACATGGTGCTCGTTACATGAGTGTCGGCCCATGCAAATATCTTCGTTATCTCGTTCCAATACTCCACCTCCTCATATTCCAGGTGCTCTATTGGTGCACCGGTAATGATCATGCCATCGAACTTCTGCTGGCACAATTCGTCAAAATCCTTATAGAACATCATCATATGTTCTATAGGAGTGTTTTTGGGAGTGTGTGTCGATAGCTTCATGAAGCACATCTCCATCTGTAGCGGAGTGTTCGACATAAGTCTTATCAAATCCGTTTCAGTGGTAATCTTCAGCGGCATAAGGTTCAAAATCACGATGCGCAGCGGACGTATATCCTGGCCTTCAGCCCTTGAATTGTCCATAACGAAGATATTTTCGTTTTTCAGAACATCTATTGCCGGAAGCCTGTCTGGGAGTTTTAAAGGCATAATGTAAAATGTTTTTATTCTACAAAGTTAACAAAAAACTTCAATAAACGAAAAAAAAAGACTACCTTTGCCAACTAATAGCACACTATTATATTTTTAATACATTATTTTTTTTATGGTTTTACAGAATTTGCAAAACGATTTTAAAGGTTCTAATTGGAAACATGAAATTGATGTGCGCGACTTTATCCAGTCCAACTACGAAGCCTACGATGGCGACGAGTCGTTCCTCGTGGGTCCCACAGAGCGCACCAACCACCTGTGGCAACTCCTCTCCTCAATGTTTGAGGTGGAGCGTTCAAAGGGCGTCTACGATGCCGAGACACGCTTGCCACAGAGCATCGACACCTACGGAGCTGGATATATAGACAAGGCAAGCGAGGTGGTAGTGGGCCTGCAAACCGATGTGCCACTGAAGCGAGGTATATTCCCCAAGGGCGGCATCCGCATGGTCGAGAAAGCCCTGCAGTCGTATGGCTACGAGCTCGATGCCACCACCAAGACCATCTTTACAAAATATCGAAAAACCCACAACGAAGGCGTCTTCTCTGCCTACAACGACGATATCAAGGCAGCACGCCATGCCCACATCATCACCGGTCTGCCCGATGCCTATGGTCGTGGTCGCATCATCGGCGACTATCGCCGCATAGCCCTCTATGGCACCGCCAACCTCATTGCCGAGAAGAAACGCTACTTCAAGCGCATCGACATCCAGGAGTTCACCGAAGAGATAGTGCGCCACCGCGAGGAGATAACCGAGCAGATCAACGCCCTTAAGCAGTTTGAACGCATGTGCCAGGCCTACGGCTTCGATGTAACCAAGCCCGCCACCAACGCCCGCGAGGCAGTGCAGTGGACCTACTTTGGCTACCTCGGCGCCGTGAAAGACCAAGATGGAGCAGCCATGTCGCTGGGCCGCGTATGCGCCTTCCTCGACATCTACATCCAGCGCGACCTGCGTCGTGGCACCCTCACCGAGCAAGAGGCACAAGAGCTCATCGACCAGATGATAATGAAGCTCCGCATAGTGCGCTTCCTGCGCACACCCGAATACAACGACCTCTTCTCCGGCGACCCAATATGGGCAACAGCATCTATCGGTGGCATGGGCATCGACGGCCGCTCCATGGTAACCAAAACCGACTATCGCTTCCTGCACACTCTCTACAACATGGGTCCCTCGCCCGAGCCCAACCTCACCATTCTGTGGAGCGAGCGCCTGCCCGAGCCATGGAAGCGCTACTGCGCCAAAGTGAGCATCGACACCAGCGCCATACAATACGAAAACGACGACCTTATGCGTGCCGACCTCGGCGACGACTACGGCATTGCCTGCTGCGTGAGCCCAATGAAAATAGGCAAGCAGATGCAGTTCTTCGGCGCCCGTGCCAACCTTGCCAAGTGTATGCTCTACGCCATCAACGGCGGTCGCGACGAAATGTCGGGCGAGCAGATAGCACCACGCTTCGCACCCATCACCTCCGACTACCTTACCTACGAGGAGTTCATGCCCAAGTTCGAGCAGATGATGCGCTGGCTTGCCAAGACCTATGTCAACGCCCTCAAAATCATACACTACATGCACGACAAGTATGACTATGAGGCATTCGAAATGGCACTTCACGATGGCGATGTGGAGCGCACTCGCGCCACAGGCATCGCAGGCCTCTCCATCGTTGCTGACTCTATAGCCGCCATGCAACACTGCAAAGTGCGCATAATCCGCGACGACAGCGGGCTCGCCGTCGACTATAAGATCGAAGAGGGGCAATACGTTCCCTTTGGCAACAACCACGAAGCCACCGACGCCATCGCTGTCGGCATCACCGAAACATTCATGGAATACCTGCGCCAGCACCGCACCTATCGCGATGCCGTGCCCACACAGAGCCTGCTCACCATCACATCCAACGTGGTGTATGGTCGCAACACTGGAGCCACCCCCGACGGCCGTGCCAAGGGTGTGCCCTTCGCACCGGGCGCCAACCCCATGAATGCCCGCGACGTAAATGGCGCTGTGGCAGCCCTTGCCTCAGTGGCAAAGCTGCCGTTCCAGCACTCGCGCGACGGCATCTCATACACCTTCGCCATAGCACCATCGGCACTCGGCAAGACTCCCGCCATGCAAGCCGACAACCTCGTGCACCTGCTCGACGGCTACTTCACGCCAACGGGCGGACAGCACATCAATGTCAACGTGTTCTGCCGCGATCTGCTGCTCGATGCCATGGAGCATCCCGAGAAATACCCGCAACTCACAATCCGCGTCAGCGGCTATGCCGTCAACTTTGTTAAGCTCACACGAGAGCAACAGCTCGACGTGCTGTCGCGAACCATCAACCAAGGTATGTAGCATATCTATACATACCACCCCCATCCAAAAGCCCATTCGCAAGAATGGGCTTTTGGTGTTTCTACCGTAAGCACCGGGAATGGCTGTTTTCTCTTCCGAGTAGCGGGATTTTTACATAAATTCCTCAAGCTCATGAATGTAAATAGATTTTCATTCGCTTCGCTTAATCGGATTTTTTAGAATAAAAATTAGTATATTGCGGGCGCTTAGGGCGACATTGGCTCGAGCAATACGTTTAAGATATTAAAAAATATATAGCAATTATGAAAACCATAAATGTAGTGGCAGCGATAATCGTTGCCCCCGATGGTCGCCGAGTGCTTGCCACGCAGCGCGGTTATGGCGAGTGGAAACACTGGTGGGAGTTTCCGGGCGGAAAGATAGAGCCTGGCGAAACTCCATGCGCAGCGCTGAAGCGCGAGATACGCGAAGAGCTTGCTGCCCACATTGAGGTGGGCGATCTGCTTGCCACGGTGAGCCACGACTATCCGCAGTTTCGACTCCACATGCAGTGCTTCATGTGCACCACAACAGACGCTGTGAGGCTGCTGGAGCATGAGTCGGCAAAATGGCTCAATGCCCATGAGCTGCACAGTGTGCGGTGGCTGCCTGCTGACGAAAGGGTGGTGGCGTTGCTCGGCGACATTCTCGAAAATAACAACCTGTAGTGGCGGATTAAAAATCCTCATGCTCGGAAGTGAAAATAAATTTTCTCTCCGCTCGCTTAATCGGATTTTTTTTTTAACTTTGCAGTTTAAAGTGGTGCCCATGGTGGTCACAAGACAAAGAGAAACAATAAAAGATATATATAATGTCAAACAAATTTGCAGAACATAGGTTTTTCAATCCAGTAGAAACCAACAAAACAATACTCGACAGGTGGATGCAGAAGGATGTGTTTCATAAGTCGATAGACGAGCGCGAGGGCTGCCCACAGTTCATATTCTTCGAGGGTCCACCCTCTGCCAACGGCCATCCAGGCATACACCATGTGCTGGCGCGCGCTATAAAGGATACGTTCAACCGCTATAAGACGATGAATGGCTTTCAGGTGCATCGCAAGGCAGGTTGGGACACTCACGGACTGCCCGTAGAACTGGGCGTGGAGAAAGAGCTGGGCATAACCAAGAAGGATATCGACAACAAGGCATCCGACAAGTACATCTCTACCGAACACTACAACCAGAAGTGCAGAGAGAATGTGATGATGTATACCGCCGAGTGGCGAAAGCTGACAGAAGAGATGGGATATTTTGTCGACCTCGATCATCCCTACATCACCTACGACAATAAATATATTGAAACCCTTTGGTGGCTGCTCAAGCAGCTTTACAACAAAGGGCTGCTCTATAAGGGCTACACCATACAGCCCTACTCGCCAGGTGCAGGCACAGGACTCAGTTCGCACGAGCTGAACCAGCCTGGTTGCTATCGCGATGTGAAGGATCTGACCGCTACGGTGCAGTTCCGCATCAAAGACCCTAAGGCAGAATGGACCAAGTGGGGCAAGCCCTACTTTATAGCATGGACTACAACGCCATGGACACTGCCTTCGAACACTGCGCTTTGCGTGGGCCCGAAAATAGACTATGTGGCAGTGCAGACCTACAACCTTTATAGCGGCGAACCAATGACGCTGATTATGGCAGAGGCACTTGTGGGCGCCTATCTGAAAGCCGACCAGGAGTGTGCCGAGGGCAGCCTGCCGCCATTCAACAAGGAGAAGAAGCAATGCCCATGGCGCATCGTCGACCGCATGAAGGGCACACAGCTCGAGGGCTTGCACTACGAGCAGCTCATGCCGTGGGTAAAGCCCTGTGAGAAGGTGGACGATTTTGCACCCGCATTCGTGAGAAACTATGCCGCTGCCCACGCCGACAAGGTGTTTGCCAGTGCCGATGGCCGCGACAAGTTTGTGGAGATGCACGATGAGGCTTTCCGCGTGATTCTTGGCGACTATGTGACCACCGACGATGGTACTGGCATTGTGCATATAGCACCAACATTCGGTGCCGACGACGCCAAAGTGGCTAAGGATGCTAACGTGCCAGCCCTATATCTTATCAACAAGAAGGGCGAGACACGCCCTATGGTCGACCTGCAGGGAAAATATTACGACATCAGCGATCTCGACACCAATTTCGTGACAGCATGCGTCGACCAGAAGCTCTATGGCTGCCATGCCGGCGACTATGTGAAGAATGCCTACGACCCTCAATACAACAACGATGGAGTGTGGGACAAGGCAGCATCCGATAAGGCAGAAGACCTGAACGTGGTGCTCTGCATGGAGATGAAACAGCAGGGCTTGGTGTTCAAAACCGAGAAGCATGTGCATAACTATCCGCACTGCTGGCGCACCGACAAGCCTATACTATACTATCCGCTCGACAGCTGGTTTATAAAAGACACCGCACGCAAGGAGCGCATGGTGGAGCTCAACAAAACCATCAACTGGCAGCCAGAGTCGACAGGCTCCGGACGCTTCGGCAACTGGCTCGAAAATCTTAACGACTGGAATCTCTCGCGCTCGCGCTTCTGGGGTACACCGCTGCCAATTTGGCGCGACGAAAATCGTGGCGAGAAGTGCATCGGCTCGCTGCAAGAGCTCTATGCCGAGATAGAGAAGGCTGTGGCTGCCTGCGTGATGAATAGCAACCCGCTTAAGGACAGAGGGTTCGTGCCTGGCGACTACTCGCAGGCCAACTACGACAAGATCGACTTGCACCGACCATATATGGACTATATAGTGCTCGTGAACGACGAGGGCAAGCCAATGCATCGAGAGAGCGACCTTATCGACGTGTGGTTCGATTCAGGCTCCATGCCTTATGCACAGCTGCACTATCCGTTTGAGGGCGAGATGGCACATGGCACCAGCGCCGACCGACAGGCACTCATAGAGAGCCGCTACGAGGGTTATGCCATTCCGCCAAAATTCTTCCCTGCCGACTTTATCAACGAGGGCGTCGACCAGACACGCGGATGGTTCTTCACGCTCCATGCCATCGCAACAATGGTGTTCGACTCGGTGGCATTCAAGAATGTAATATCGTCGGGATTGGTGCTCGATGCCAAGGGTAACAAGATGTCGAAGCACCTGGGCAATGCCGTGAACCCCTTCGAGATGATCGACAAGTATGGAGCCGACCCAGTGCGCTTCTATATGATTACCAATTCAGAGCCTTGGGACAACCTTAAGTTCGACCCGACAGGCGTCGACGAGGTGCGCCGAAAGTTCTTTGGAACGCTCTACAACACCTATTCATTCTTCAGCCGCTACGCCAATGTCGACGGGTTCGACTATTCGCAGGCAGAAGTGCCAGTGGCTCAGCGACCAGAGATTGACCGATGGGTGCTGTCGGTGCTCAACACCTTGGTGAAGAGGGTGAAGCAAGAGATGGATGCCTACGACCCAACACGCGCCGGAAGGCTTATCGATGCCTTCGTGGGCGACGACCTTAGCAACTGGTATGTGCGACTGAACAGAAAACGCTTCTGGGGCACCGACATGTCGATAGACAAAATATCGGCCTATCAGACGCTATACACCTGCCTCGAAACGGTGGCACGACTGTTGGCGCCTTTCGCCCCATTCTATGCCGACCAGCTCTTCACCGACCTCAACAGCGTGACGCATCGCATCAAGGCTGAATCGGTGCACCTTGCCGATTTCCCCGAAATAAACGAGGAGCTTATCGATGCCGACCTCGAAGAGCGCATGAGCATGGCGCAGAAGATTACATCAATGATACATGCCCTGCGCAAGAAGGTGAACATTGCCGTGCGACAGCCACTGCAGGCCATAATGATTCCTGCTGCAAGCAACGACCAGCGCCGACATATCAAGGCCGTAGAAGACCTTATACTCTCCGAGGTGAACGTCAAGGAGCTGCGATTCGTTGAGAGCTCAGGAGTGCTCGTGAAGAAGGTGAAGTGCAACTTCCGCACCATGGGCAAGAAGTATGGCAAACTGATGAAGGGCATTGCCGCAGCAATGTCAGCACTCGACCAGCAGCAGATACAGCAGCTCGAACAAGACTCATATATCGATTTGACGGTAGAGGAGCAGAGCGTTAGGGTGGAGGCTGCCGATGTGGAGATAATTTCCGAGGACATTCCAGGATGGCTCGTGAGCAACGAGGGCAACCTCACGGTGGCGCTCGAAGTGGAGCTGAACGATGCTCTGCGCAATGAGGGTATGGCACGCGAATTGATATCGCGCATACAGAACATGCGCAAGGAGAAAGGACTCGAAATAACCGATCGCATACATGTGAGTGTGCAGCCCAATGAGCTGATACAGAATGCTGTCGATGGCTTTGCCGACTACATCAAGAGCCAGGTGCTGGCACTCGATATCGTTATGGCCGATAACGACGGATGCCCCGCCGAGTTCGATGGCTTTACAGTGAATATCAAAATTCAAAAATCTATAAACTAACTTACAATATGGCAGAAAAAACACGCTACTCCGACGAGGAACTCCAAGAGTTTAAGGAGATTATAAACCAAAAACTGAGTCTTGCTCGTAGAGACTTCAATTCGTTGATGCAGCAACTGAGCAACACCGATGGCAATGGTGTCGACGATACGTCGCCCACATATAAAGCACTCGAAGAGGGCAGTGCCGCGCAATCGAGAGAAGAGATAGCACAGATGGCAGGCCGCCAGCAGAAATTCATACAGGGCCTTGAGGCTGCACTCGTGCGCATCGAAAACAAGACCTACGGCATTGACCGAATCACAGGAGAACTCATTCCGAAGGAACGACTCCGTGTGGTGCCTCATGCAACACTCAGTGTGGCATCGAAAAATGCAAGAAAATAGTAATGAACAAAAGTAAACGCTTCGGAGGATGGCTGGCGGTGATTATCATCCTTGCCATCCTTATTATCGACCAGACCATAAAGATAAGCGTCAAAACCACGATGACGCTTGGCGAAGCCCAGCGGGTGTTCGATTGGTTTTATATCGAATTCATCGAAAACAATGGCATGGCCTATGGCATGACATTCTTCAACAAAATAGTGTTGTCGCTGTTTCGTTCCGTAGCCATCTGCGTGATAGGGTGGTATATATATAAGGTGGTGCGCAAGGGCACCTTTTCGCTGGGCTATGTGGTGTGCCTCTCTATGGTGCTTGCCGGAGCGGCTGGTAACCTTGTCGACTGCATGTTCTACGGACAGATGTTCAATGCCTCCACGCCATTCACAGTGTCGCACTTTGTGCCCTTTGGTGATGGCTATGCACCCTTTATGTATGGCAAGGTGGTCGACATGTTCTATTTCCCCATCATCAACACCACATGGCCAGAGTGGATGCCATGGTGCGGGGGCAATAGTTTCGTGTTCTTCTCGCCGGTGTTCAATTTTGCCGACGCTTGCATAACTGTGGGCGTGGCAGCACTGCTGCTCTTCTTCCGCAAGGATCTGGAGCACCTCTCTGCTGCCTACACCAAGGATAATGCAAACTCAAACTCTTAGTTCATATAACAATCATCTATGGTCTGTCTATAAATATGTATATGTATAAAAGCACATGGCATAGAATAGCTCTCGCCCTCTGCAGCCTGATATGGCTCGTTTGTAGCTGCAAGCCAGGTATACCATCAAAATATCTACAGCCCTCGAAGATGGCAGACATTCTCTACGATTATCATCTGGCAGAAGGGATGGCAAGTCAGACGGCCTATGCTGACACGCTGGCACTACGCGCCTACAAGCAGTCGGTGCTAAGCAAGTACAATGTTAGCGAACAGCAGTTCGACTCGTCGATGGTCTACTACACACGCCATGCCAAGCTGCTGCAAGGCATATATAAATCCGTTGCCGACCGACTCAACACAGAGCTGGTGGCACAGGGAGGCTCCTCGGCAGGCATCGACGATCTTGCGGAGCAGGGCGACACCGTGGGTGTGTGGAAGTATAGCCCCTCGCTGCTACTGTCGCCATATGCAGCCACTTGCCGCTATTCGTTTGAGATGAAAACCGACACCACTTACCATGCTGGCGACCGGCTGATGCTTAGCTTCGACACGCAGTTTATCTATCAAGATGGTGTGCGCGATGCCGCAGTGGTGCTCGCTGTGAGCTACGACGATGGCACTACCGAGTGTGCCACTGCCGTCATCACGTCGGCATCGCACTATAGCGTGCAGACAAGCAATAGTGGCGGAAAGCATATAAAGAGTGTGCGTGGCTACTGGCTACTTAACAATCCACCAAGTGCCGACGCCTCTGCCACAACACTAAAGCTGCTGTTTGTAAGCCATATCCGCCTCATAAGGCTGCATCTGAAGGCTCCCGCTGCCAACACCGGGCAAGAGTCAACCGACAGCCTTGCACACACTGAAGCACAGCAGTCGGCAAACGTATCCACCGACAACACCGAGCCAAATGTAGGGGCAATATCCCTGAAGCCATCGGCAGTAAACACCAATCATCCACTGCAGCTAAGGCGAATAAACCGAACCTCAACCCCGCAATAAAGCAACAATGACACGAAAAATTGCAGCCAACCACATCAACACCCCAGATGCCAACATCACACTTGGGGTGGTGGAGATAGAGGGCGACATAGTGCGCCGCTACTATCCGCTTGAAGCCGAGCAGCCATTCACCGAATGGATAGGTGGCAACATAACCATTCGGCGTACACCACAGGGCATGAAAGCTTTCAAGAGCGGTAGGCTGATCACGGCATAGCCGACAATTCATAAAAAAATCTATAACTCAAAATTGAACAATTCAAAATCGTAGGCGAAGCCGAGAATAACTTAAAATTCAAAATTCAAAACTCATATCATGTTAAGTGTAAATGAACTTGAAGATCGCCTTATCGACCTCGCATTTGCCGAGGATATAGGCGATGGCGATCACACAACACTGTGTTGTATCCCAGAAACAGCAATGGGCAAATCGCACCTTCTGATTAAGGAAGACGGCATTCTTGCCGGCGTAGAAGTGGCAAAACGCGTGTTTGCACGCTTTGACCCCACAATGCAAGTGGAAGTGCTCATCGGTGATGGCACACCAGTAAAGGTGGGCGACATAGCAATGGTGGTGACAGGCAAAATACGATCGTTGCTGCAGACAGAGCGTCTAATGCTCAACATCATGCAGCGAATGAGCGGCATTGCTACCATGACACATAAGTATGTGGAACTGCTCAAAGGCACAGGCACACGAGTGCTCGACACACGCAAGACAACACCCGGATTGCGCATGCTCGAAAAGCAAGCAGTGAAAATTGGTGGAGGCACCAACCACCGCATAGGTTTGTTCGACATGATTTTGCTTAAAGACAACCATGTTGACTTTGCCGGAGGCATCGCCAATGCCATTAACCGCTGTCACGAATATCTAAAGCAGCGCAACCTGAACCTAAAGATAGAGATAGAGGTGCGCAACTTCGACGAGCTCCAGCAAGTGCTCGACTGCGGTGGCGTAGATCGTATAATGCTCGACAACTTCAGCGTGGCAGACACACGCAAGGCTGTAGAGATTATCAATCACCGATACGAGACAGAGTCGAGTGGTGGCATCACCTTCGACACCATACGCTCTTATGCTGAGCAAGGCGTCGACTTTATATCTGTTGGAGCACTCACTCACTCGGTGAAAGGTCTTGACATGTCGTTCAAAGCATGCTAAACCATAAGGCACTATGAACACACGATTTATTTTGCTGTCGCTATCGCTGCTTGTAGCCTCACGAATGGCAGCGTGCACCAATTTCATTGTTGGAAAGAAGGCAAGCACAGATGGCAGCGTCATGGTGACATACAATGCCGACGACTACGGCATGTTTCAGAGCCTATGCCTCTATCCCGCAGCACATCATGCCAAGGGTGAAATGCTCAAAATCTACGATTGGGACACTGGTGAATATCATGGCGAGATACCACAGGTGGCTTACACCTATCATGTCATTGGCAACATCAACGAGCATCAGCTATCTATTGCAGAGACTACCTATGGAGGGCGTGAGGAGATGGTCGACACCACAGGCATCATCGACTATGGCTCGCTAATCTACATCGCATTGCAGCGTGCACGCACTGCCCGAGAAGCAATAGGTGTAATGACATCGCTTGTCGAGAAGTATGGCTATTGCTCCGAGGGCGAGACATTCTCTATCTGCGACCCCAACGAAGCTTGGATAATGGAGATGATGGGCACAGGTGCCGGCTCTAAGGGCGTGGTGTGGGTGGCACAACGCATTCCCGACGATGCCATCTGCGCACATGCCAACCAAAGCCGAATAGGCAAGTTTGACATGCGCGACAAGAGGAATGTGATGTACTCAAAGAATGTCATTGCCTACGCTCGCAAAATGGGATGGTTCAGCGGAAAGGATGCCGACTTCTCGTGGAAGCATGTCTATGCAA
>CAKQAD010000011.1 GCA_934215545.1 uncultured Prevotella sp. | reverse complement strand
CGTTTAGCTCAGCTGGTTTAGAGCATCTGCCTTACAAGCAGAGGGTCGGCGGTTCGAATCCGTCAACGCCCACATCATCAGGCTTACAATTCAAACGAATTGTGAGCCTTTTTTGTGTTCTCAATGTTATGCCGTTTTTGCTGACTTTGTCTTTTCTTACATTCATAAACTAAAATGGTGCTGACTTCATATAAAAGAGGGTGTGTAAAAACTCGTAGAAATTTGAGCTTTCAGCCCGCACTATAATTCAAAGGTTTTATATTTAAAACAAATATAATGCGATTTGAGTTCAGCGAAGACGAGAAGCAGCAATTCGCTAATCACATCCCGTTGGTCTGTTGACGCTTGGTTAGCATCTTGAAAATGAGAGCAAAAAAATACGGCACTACTCTCAACGAGCAGTACCGTAAAGCCTATGTTTAACTAAAAATCCTTTTCGTAATAAATGAAGAGCCTCACGGTCCTCATTGTTACCTGTTAAACAATCTGTAAACATTGCATCGACCAAGCGTTGCGAGCATCCTCGCTATCGCCTTTAGCGGTCGAAACAAATCAATTTACCTTAAACCTAATAACTAAAAACCTAAATCTATTACTACTAACCTAAACAATCTATTAACCTTTTGATGATGCAAAGTTACTGCCTTTGAACGATATGCACAATAACCTAAATACTCTTTTTGCTATTTTTCGTTGTTTTATTGACCTATATCAACGTATGTGTGCGAGCACATGGAGTAAAATCAATTTTTTATACCTTAGATAATCCATTTACGATAATTTTGCGTAAGTTTGTAGACAAATAAAAGAATTCGGATGAGAGTACTCATAGTAAATACAAGCGAGAAGACTGGCGGTGCCGCAGTGGCTGCCAACCGACTCATGGAAGCCCTTAACAACAATGGCGTTAAGGCCAAGATGCTCGTGGCACAGAAGCAGACCGACCAGATTACGGTGGCAGAAACTTCCGGCAAGTTGGCGGCACGATGGCATTTCCTGCGCGAGCGCCTGGCAGTGTTCTGCCATCTGCGCTTTCAGAGAAAGCATCTGTTCGAAATCGACATTGCCAATTCCGGGTTCGACATCACCCGTCTGCCAGAGTTTCGCGAGGCTGACGTGATACATCTGAATTGGATAAACCAAGGCATGCTGTCGCTGCAATCGCTGCGTAAGATTGTGCGCAGCGGCAAGCCCGTGGTGTGGACCATGCACGACCTATGGCCTGCCACAGGCATCTGTCATTATGCCCGCACATGCTCGGCATTCCGCACCGGCTGCCGCAATTGCGTGCTGCTGCCCGGGCATGGCGGCGTGAACGACATCGCACACAGAGTGTGGGAGCGGAAACATAAGCTTTATAACAACTCCAACATACATTTTGTGACGTGCTCGCGTTGGCTCGAAGAGCAGGCGCGAGGCAGTGCGCTGCTCTCCGGACAGAGCGTCACTGCCATACCCAATGCCATCGACATGCGCACATTCTGTCCATCGGATAGGGCAGAGGCGCGGCAGCACCATCATCTGCCAGCCGACAAGCGCATTATTCTGTTTGCATCGCAGCGGCTCACCGACGAGCGCAAGGGCATGCCCTATTTCGTTGAGGCTGTCAACAAGCTGGTGGCTGCCAATCCGGATATGGCTGCCAACACCTGCGTGGCACTCATGGGCAGCCACTCCGAAGAGATAGAACAGCAGCTGGCGCTACCCGTGTTCCCACTCGGCTACCTCTCCGACGAGCGTAGCATAGCAATGGCGTATGCCGCTGCCGACCTATATGTGCTGCCGTCGCTCGAAGACAATCTGCCTAACACTGTCATGGAGGCAATGGCATGCGCACTGCCCGTGGTGGCATTCCGTGTGGGCGGACTGCCGGAGATGATAGAGCATAAACGCACGGGCTATCTGGCACGCTTCAAAGATGCTGCCGATCTGGCTGAGGGCATACGTTGGGTGCTTGCCGATGCCGATGCTGCAGCCCTTGGGAAGGCTGCCTTGCGCAAGGTGGCGCAAAACTATTCGCAGCAGAGTGTGGCAATGCGCTATATAGAAGTGTATAACGAGCTTATTGCCCTAAAGCGTTACATCGTTTAGACCAAAAGCATACGTTAAGGCAAGCTTTAACCCAAATCGGTCATTAGATTTTAATTTTTGTTAGTGTTTGTTTCGAGCAGGTTGCAACATGCGTGTTGAAGACATAGCGGGCTATGTCGAAACGCGAATGGAAGCAAGATGCCGAAACAAACGCTGACAAAAGTTGAAAAGAATACATAGTATCCTAATAATCTTCTAAATTCGGTCTAATGACCGATTGGGGTTTAATATATAATGAAACAGAACAAAACATGATAAAATTCACAATAGTCACTTGCACCTACAATGCAGCAGAGGTGTTGCAGCGCACTCTCGACAGTGTGTTGGTGCAGTCGTGGCCCGAAGTGGAGCACCTGATTGTCGATGGTGCCTCTACCGACGACACGCTGAAACTGGTAGATGCCTACCGACACGACAACACCGAGCAGGAAACGGGCCACGATGTGCGTGTGCTCTCCGAACCCGACCGCGGTCTTTACGATGCCATGAACAAGGCATTGCAGCTTGCCACTGGCGACTACATAGTGTTTCTGAATGCCGGTGATGCGCTGCCACACTCTGATTTGCTCGAGCAGATGTGCACCGAGGTGAACGGACGCTCCGATGGCGGATTGCCAGCGGTGCTCTATGGCGACACCAACATTGTCGACGACCAGGGGCAGGTGCTTCATGGCAGGCGTCTGTCGCCACCCGATGTGCTCACATGGCGCTCGTTCAAGCATGGCATGCTTGTGTGCCACCAGGCTTTTTATGCCCGCACCGACCTTGCACGACAGGAACCTTACGACCTGCGCTATCGCTTCTCTGCCGATGTCGATTGGTGCATACGCATCATGAAGCGTGCCGAGAAACAACACCTGTCGCTGCTGCGCATACATGCCGTTGTGGCAAACTATCTCGATGGTGGCATGACCAACAAAAACCATCGTGCCTCGCTAAAAGAACGCTTCCGTGTGATGTGCCGGCATTATGGCTATGTGCAGACCATCGTCATGCACGTATGGTTTGTGCTGCGCATGCTGGTGAAGTGAAAAAGTTTAAACCCAATTCGGTCATTAGACCGAATTGGGTTTAAACTTTTTCACTTTGTTTTGACACATTCATTGTATACCGCCAACCCTTTCACCATCAGCAAATTCCATTATTTCCTTTACGCTCTTTTCATCTGTGCCTATCGCAATAATCAATCGTTTTATATTTCCGGATAACTTTGACATAGTCTCGTCAAAACTTGCATGGGTGCTTGTATGGGTACTTGTATGGGTGTCTGCAACATTTCCATATCCAATTAACATATAACGGTTCTTTAACTCATTAGATTTTTCAATTATAAAACTTACTTCTCATACCCCTCATAATAATAGCTCTGTTCAATTCCCTTGAATATCACTTCGCGGTTCTCCGTGTCTGAAGTTAAGTTCTGCGAGAGGAGATATCGCAGTTCGAGGTCGTTGATGGGAGAACGTTCCATGGCCGAGAGGTATTGGTCTTTGTCCACATACTGCCAATTGACCACCTTACCGAGGGAGCTTTTCAGTATCATATCGAGCCAAATGCGGGTGGAACGACCGTTGCCCTCCATGAAAGGATGACATACGTTCATCTCAACATACTTTTCTATGATTTGCTCAAAAGTGTCTTCCGGCATTTTCTCTACGGCAGCGAGGGCTGCTTCAAGATAAAGACTATTGGCAAAGCGGAAACCGCCTTTGGCTATATTCTTATCGCGGATGACACCAGCAAACGGGTATAGCCCATCAAACAGATAATGATGTATCTGCTGAAGACCTACTGTAGTTCCAACTGGAATTTTATCTATATCGCTCGACTCATAGAGGCGGTGTGCGTTATCTAACGATTTTTCGTCTATTTCCTTTGTTGTCATAATCTTCTAATTGTATTCGTCTTACTGGTTTGATGAGATATTAAGAAATTTTTTGATGCGGTTGATGTCTTTCTTTGCTACATCCTTTCATGAGTTTCTTGGCTTACAAAAAGAAAAATTTAGCCCAAATCGCCTTCTCTATCTACGATATGGCAGCCCAGTTCACGTTAGTGTCGCGCAGTTGGCGCAGACGCTGCCATAGCATGCTATATTCCTTTGATGTGCAAGTAGGGTCGGCATCGATAATGCGCTGTGCCTCGTCGCGTGCCATGCCCACGAGCAGTCCGTCGCGTGCAATGTCGGCAATCTTCAGGTCGAAGGCAATGCCACTTTGTTGCGTGCCTTCGAGGTCGCCAGGGCCACGCAGTTTAAGGTCGGCTTCGGCAATTCGGAAGCCATCGTTGGTTTCGCACATTATGTCTATGCGCTTGCGTGTTTCGGTGGCAAGCTCATAGCCCGTCACAAGTATGCAATAGCTCTGTTCGGCGCCACGCCCCACGCGGCCACGCAGCTGGTGCAGCTGTGCCAATCCAAAGCGTTGCGCATCGAGTATCACCATCACCGAGGCATTGGGTACGTTCACGCCCACCTCTATCACCGTTGTTGCCACGAGTATCTGCGTCTCGCCGCTCACGAACTTCTGCATCTCGGCATCCTTTTCTGCCGACTTCATCTTGCCATGCACTTTGCTAAGCTTGAATTCAGGGAACGCCTCGCACAGAGTGGCAAAGCCCTGCTCCAGATTTTTCAGGTCGCTCTTCTCGCTCTCTTTTATCAGCGGAAACACTATATACGCCTGTCTGCCCAGTTGTATCTGTTGGCGTATGCCCGCATATAGCGAGGTGAGCTGCTTGTCGTATTTGTGTAGCGTCTGTATAGGTTTGCGTCCTGGTGGCAGCTCATCAATCACACTCACATCCAGATCGCCATATATCGTCATGGCAAGGGTGCGCGGAATTGGTGTGGCTGTCATCACGAGGATGTGTGGCGGATTGGCACTCTTTGCCCATAGCTTGGCACGTTGAGCCACTCCAAAGCGGTGCTGCTCGTCGATCACTGCCACGCCAAGGCGCTGGAATTGCACCGTATCCTCAACCACAGCATGCGTGCCCACGAGTATGCGCACGTCGCCGGTGAGCAGTCCGTCGAGCACAGCAGCCCTTCGCTTGCCCTTCACCATACCAGTGAGCAGCTCCACCCTTATGTCCAAGCCCTTCAGAAACTCCTTGATGGTTGACAGATGCTGCTCGGCAAGAATTTCCGTTGGTGCCATGATGCACGCCTGGAAACCATTGCCCAAGGCAATGAGCATAGTCATCAGTGCCACCAATGTCTTGCCCGAGCCCACATCGCCTTGCAGCAGGCGGTTCATCTGTCTGCCCGAGCGCATGTCGTTGCGAATTTCGTGCATCACCCGTTTTTGCGCTCCCGTGAGTTCGAAGTGCAGGTTGTTGGCATAGAAATCGTTGAACTCCTGTCCAACTTTGTCGAAGATATATCCACGATATTTGCGTCTGTTGTCGCTGGCATAGCGCAATATGTTGAGCTGCACATAAAACAACTCTTCGAACTTCAGTCGCTCGCGCGCCTTCTGCATGTCGAGTGCTTTCTTGGGGTAGTGAATGTTGCGCATGGCATCGTCGCGACTCATCAGATGCAGACGATTGGTGATGAATGGCGGCAGCGTTTCCGGCAGCGGTTGTGATAGCTTTTGCAGCAATGTCTTCATAATCTTTTCCACTGCCTGCGATGCCATTCCAGCCTTCTTCATGCGCTCCGTGGTGTTGTAGTAGGGCTGCATGCCCATTGCCGTAAGCTCAAGGTCGGAGGCGCGGTCGATGTCGGGATGTGCTATCTGATATCTGCCGTTGAACACGGTGGGGCGTCCGAACACTATATAGTCTTCGCCCACTTTATAGTTTTTGTAGATATACTGTGCTCCGGAGAACCACACCAGGTCTGCCACGTTGCGCCCATCGCTGAAGTGAGCCACCACACGCTTCTTGCGTGCCGACATGGCAAACTCTTCAAACGACAATATCTTGCCACGGATTTGCACAAAAGGCATATCTGCCGAGATCTCGTGTATGGCATAGATGCGGCTACGGTCTACATATTTGTAGGGATAATATTCCAGCAAGTCGCCCCATGTGCGTATGTCGAGCTCACGGTTCAGAATGTCTTTCTTGTGTGGACCCACTCCAGGCAGGTACATTATGTCTTGTGAAAGCAAATCCATGGTGTGTCAATGCATCAGTCGGTGTACATCATTCCCTTCTTCAGGGTGTCGGCAATGCGCTTTTCGCGCAATATCTCTATAAGCGCATAGCCATATGCCATCGATGCTCCAGGACCCTTGCCCGTAATGATGTTGCCATCGACGGTAACGGGTGCGGCGGTGTAGTGTGCCCCCTCGAGTTCGCCCTCAAAGCCAGGATAGCAGGTGGCACGGCATCCTTGAAGCAAGCCTAAGTGTCCGAGTACCATCGGACCGGCACATATAGCACCCAGCAGTCCGCCCTTTGCGGCTTGGGCAGTGAGTGCCTTGCGCACGCCCTCGTGCTCGTCGATGTGTTTGGCACCTGGCATGCCACCAGGAATGAGCAACGCATCGGCATCGCTAAGGTCGGTATCTTCAAACAGGGCATCAGCCTTCATCTCCACGCCATGAGCCGAGTTCACTGCCAGACGCTGCATAATGCTCACTGTTGTAACGTCGACGCCGCCGCGGCGCAGAATGTCTATTGGTGCCAACGCCTCGATGTCTTCAAAGCCATCGGCAAGAAACACATATACCTTTTTCATATCTTTGGTTTTAAAATATTTGTCTTGTTAGCCCTCTACAGCTCCAGCGTCTCGTTGCAATATTCCAGCACGGCAGGTCGGTGGGTTATGAACAGCACCGTGTGTGTGCTGTCTGCCAGGATGTTGCGCAGCAGTCGGCATTCCGTGTCGGCATCGAGTGCCGATGTAGCCTCGTCGAACACCATAATGCTCCGCTTTCGCAGCAATGCCCTTGCCACGGCAATGCGCTGTGCCTGCCCCTCCGACAGTCCGCCGCCCTGCTCGCCACATTTGGTGTCGAGCCCCTCGGGCAGTTGCAGCACGAAGTCGGCACAGCTCTGTCGAAGCGCCTCTGCCATCTCGTCGTCGGAGGCATCCGCCCTGCCCAGTCGCAGGTTGTCGCGAATGGTGCCACTCATCAGCGTGTTGCCCTGTGGCACATACACAAAGTTGCAGCGCGTCAGTGCCGACAGCGGTTGCTCGCCCTGCTCGTCGTATATCGTTATGCTGCCTTGTGTGGGGCGTGTCAGTGCCAGCAGCAGTCGCACCAGGGTGGTCTTGCCGGCACCCGTCTCGCCGATGATGGCGGTGCATGTGCCAGGACGGAAATTGTGCGTCATGTTGCTTATCACATCGTGGGTGCCATCTTCGTAGCGATAGCTCACATCCTGCAGTAGCAGTCCGCATGGCGCCTTCATCATCACGGGGTCGCCCTGCGGCTCCAGCGGTTCATCTTCCAGTTCCATGAGTCGCTCTGCTGCCGTGAACACAGCCACGAAGGCAGGCGCCAGCTTGGTGAGGTCGCGTGCTGGCCCTTGTATTTTGTTGACCAGTTGCAGGAATGCCGTCATACCGCCGAAGGTGAGTGTGCCCCCTGCCATTCGCACTGCAGCCCACAGAAACGCCGTGAGGTAGCCAAGTGCGAAGCCGAAGTTAAGCACGAAGTTCGAGAATATCGAGAATTTGGTGCGCTCCACCACATTGCTCCTCAACTGTGCCTGCGTGCGTTCCAGGCGTGCCACCATGTGGTGTGTGGCTTCGAGAGTCTTCACCACCATAGAGTGCTGTATCGCCTCCTGCATAGATACCTGCACCTTGCTGTCGGAGTCGCGCACCATGCGTGTGAGCTGTCGCATGTGTCGCACATATATCTTGCTAACGGCAAGAAACAAGGGTATCATCACCACGAGTATCACTGCCAGCGTGTGGTCCATTACAAACAGGCAGGCAAAGGCACCAATGAACATCATCGTCACCGATAGTGTGCCTGGTAGTGTCTCGGTGAGGAATGTCACCACCGTGGTTACATCGAGTTCAAGGCGGTTGAGCACATCGCCGGAGTGATGTCGCGACTTGCTGTGCCACTCTGCCTTCAGTATGTGGCTAAGCATGTGTTGCTGCATGCGGTTTTGCGCACGCACGCCAAGGATATTGCGCACCCACACACCGCCAATGTTCACACCGAAGTCGCACAATATGAGAGCACCCATCACCGCCACAGCCCAGTAGATGGAGCCCAGCTCTGCTCCTGATGCCACGTCGATGGCATGCTTCACAGCCCACACCGATGCCAGACTCAGCACCACATCGGCAATGCCAATGATGGCGTTGAGCGTGGCTTGCAGGCGGTTGCCCTGCCACACTCGCCACAGCCATGCCATGATGCGGCGCACTGGATATTTGGTTTTGATAAGTCGTTTCATTGGTCTATCGCTTGTCAGCGCCCCACATCATCTTCTCGCGTAGCGACGAGAAGTAGCGTCGGCCGTTGGGTTTCACAATATGCGCTTTGAATGGCGCCTTCTTGATGGTCACCACCGACCCCTCGTGCATGGTGTAGCTACGTCCGTCAACCGCCACCAGATAGTTGTGCGAGCGCGACTCCACCTCGAGGCGCACCACGCTTTGGTCGCTAATCACTATCGGCCTGACGTTGAGGCTGTGCGGTGCCACGGGCGTGAGGCACAGGGTGTTGGTTTGTGGCACAATAATCGGTCCGCCATTCGATAGCGAGTAGGCGGTGGAGCCAGTAGGAGTGGTCACTATCAGTCCGTCGGCTTGATAGTTCACCAGGAAGCTGTCGTCGATGCTGGTGCGTATGCTTATCATCGAAGCCACATCGCGCTTAAGCACTGCAATGTCGTTGAGGGCATAGCGGCAACCGTCGATGGTGCCGCCATCGGTGTGTATCTCTATGGCTGTGTGGTCTTCGATGTTGTAGTTGCCGTTGAGCACGGCATCGAGAGCCTCCGTTGTTTCGCTTGGCAGCACATCGGCAAGAAATCCCAATCTGCCCATGTTTATGCCCAACAGCGGAATGCCCTTAGTAGCTACGCGCATTGCCGACTTCAGAAATGTGCCGTCGCCACCTATCGATATGGCGTAGTCGGCATGGAAATGGTCGTCGGCAAAGGTGTCGGCATCGGTAAAGCCGATGCCGATCTGTGTGGTAGACACGAGATAGTCGAAGAGCGGACGGTCGATTATCACGCGCTGACCGCGTGTGTGCAGAAATTGTATTATCTGCGCCACGGGCATTTCTTTATGATGGTTGTAGGTGTTGCCAAATATGGCAAATGTCTTCTGACTTTGTGTCATCGGTGTCTGTCTGTTTTTTTTATTCGTCTACAAATATACATATTTTTAACGATATGCATTGTTTTTCTATGCCAACAAAACAAAAAAATCCCCATGGCCTGCTCCGACCATGGGGATTGTGAGAAATGAGTGTAGCTAAGTGTGGTTGTTGCCACTCGGCATTATTGCGCTTATTCAGCAGCGTTGTCGTCGCTCCATGTGTCGAAGTAACGCTTGTTGCCTACTAAGGCTTCGCCGGCATCGCCACCCTTATAGCCACCACCGAATGTTCCTGAGTTGCCGTCTTCGCGGAGTGAACCGCTCAAGAGGCTTTCTGCTTCCATGCTCACGGCAATGGTGGCAGGCGATATATAATTCTTCTTGTTCATAGCTGTTGATTTTTGCAGTTGTTATATGTTATCTCACTACCACCTTCTTGCCATTCTGGATGTAGATGCCACGTGGCAGGCTGTTAAGGGTGTTGCCCATGCGCTGTCCCTGAAGGTTGTACACAGCGCTGTTGCCAACGAATGTGTTGTCAGCGTCGATGGCGCTGATGGATGTCTCTACACCATCGATGTTGGCGCGGAGTGCGGCAGGGTCGGTGCCTGCAGGCACAACGAAGTAGGCGCGCATGCCCTTCATTGTGGCAAGTGTCTCAGAAGCAGGCTGTTGGAACTCATTGCCAGCGGCGAGGAAGAGGTTGGTGCCGTCGGTGTTGAGAGTCTTAGGACTGTAAATACCAACCATCTGTACGCCACCCTCTATGCCCTCGGTGCAAGGCTCGGCAGCACTGAAGACTACATCGTTGAATATTGGGTTGACAGCTGTTTTGGAAGGCTTTACAAGACAAGGTCGGCCAGCAAGGATGGCTCCGGTGTAAGTGTTTGAAAAGTACACGATGTCGTCAGAAGCACTATTGAACATACGCAACTCGGTGGCGTCGCCATAAATTCTCTTGACCTCTGTATTGCTGATGCTGAAAGGCACACAGAATGTGTTCCATTCATTGGCAACGAGTGTGCGCTCAATCTTCACCTTGTCGGCAGCGCCATCAACGCATTGCTCGCTGTTGTCTTCGCCCTCCTTGAGATAGCCGTCGAGTGTAACCATAGGTATTACAGAAACCTCGTAGGTGGCCTGCGACTCCTGATTGGTTCCCTCGTTGTTGCTATAGTAAATGGTCTTAGAGCCACCAGTGAAGAGGTTGCTCAGTCCGCTTGTGGTAGAAGGAATCTTGTTGACACCATCCACATAGATACCATCTTTTCTTAATTCTATCACCACGTCGTTGGCAGGAGCATCAACAATACCTTGTGATCCCAATGTGCCGCCATTGTTGTTCAGAACCTCGTCGAACCACAGAGCACCATTTGCATGGGTAATGCTTCCTATTACGCTTGACTGGCGACGATAGTAAACATGTACGCCATAGCCCATGCCGCTCTCTGTGCCCCAGCTACCATTACACTGGCCAGTACCGATGTTGAGAAGGTTGTAGTTGGCACTTCCCGACTTTGCTGTACAGTTGGTGATGTCGAGTTTAAAGCGCAGGATTGCGTTGTCGAGATCCACCTCGGCACTACCTGTGCCCTTCGATCCTGTTGGCAGGGCTGTGCAAGTGGTCTTGTTGTCCTCGTCGAGGAGGTTGAACGAAATGGTCTTGTTTGATGAGCCTACAGTGGCAATCTCCTTGTAGGTGGCTGTAGAGCGTGTGCTGCCCTCTGCCCAACTATAATACAAGGTCTTTGAACCAGTGGCAATAAGAGGGTTGATAGTCTTGTCGCCTACGGTTTGGTCCTTTGCCAATATCAGTTCTTCGTTGATGTACAAACCATCAGCTTTCAGCTCTATCACGGCATCGCCAGTGACATTCTGCTTGTAAACAGCCAATCCATAGTCCCAGCTGTTTTGGATTACGTCAACCCAAATAACATTGGTGAGAGTTTCCTTAGGAGTGTTGGTGTCGCGCCAGTTCTCTTTCGACTTGGCGTAGTAGAGGTGAATACCATTCTGGATAGAATTGTAGTTGCTGCTTGAAGTGCTGATTTGTGTGTTGCTCAGAGTGAGCAGGTTGGCACCATCTGTAGCATCGTCTACATTTATTACGGCGCGGAACGACATCTTAGAGAAATCAAAATCGGCAATGCTTCCTCTAAAAGCTTCTGTGTTGGCAGTGGTAGAAGTGCTGATGACATTCTTGGAATTAGCTACTTCTACAACACGTGCATTCGCTATGCTATAACTTCCAACAAGAAGTAATGCAAGCGCAAGGACTTTTGAAGTAAAATCTTTAATCATAATGGTCAATTTTATGAGTTGTAAATATTTCTTTGTTAATAATTGTTTCATATGCAGCATGCAAATGTTTTATGCATGTGTAGCTACTATTGCCTATATATGTCACTAATTATTGTGTTGTTATGTAGTATGTAGTATGATTTATGGGCGGATATAATATCCTTATTTGACCTTTATCGTTGCAAAAATAGCAATTTGACACGAAATATGCATCTTCTTATGTTGGAAAATGAATTTACGAAGGGTTAAAAAATGCAAAAGCCGGTGTCCGAAATATTGGATACCGGCTTTTGAAATGTGTGGTTAAAACCTTAATCGGCTGTTTGCCGATAGGTGTTTCTGTGGTTTCAGTCAGATTGTTAGTCGACAACTACCTTCTTGCCTGCAACGATGTAGAGACCCTTAGGAAGCTCCACGAAGTGGTTGCCTTGTATGTTAGCGTTGAACACGCTGCGACCAGCGATGTCGTGGATGCTCACGTTCTGCTCTGTAGGAGTGACAAGAAGCACGCCGCCATTGCGTGTGTACACATCGATGGTGTTGCGTGTGTTGTTGTCGGTGAGTGCCTTGTTGATGGCGGTAGTGGTGAACTTGCCATTCATCTCATCGGTTTGATAAACGCGCACATAGTCGAAGTAGGTGGCGTAGTCGAAAGATGTGTCGGCAGGTTTAGCCCATGCACCATTGCCCACGCTCTGGTTGAGGATGATGTAGAAGTCGTGGTCGAACTGCCACTGACCCTTGTCGAGCAGGTTCTGGTCGGTAGACTTAGCGTAAGAGAACACCTTCTCGCCGTTGAGATACCATGTGAGCAGTTCTGGCTGCCAGTCGAGAGTCATAACGCTATATTCTGCTGGCTTATACCATTTATTGGCTGTGCTTGGCTTGCCCATGCCCAGGTCGTAGGTGCAGTGTGTGTGTATGGTGCAGTAGGCACGTGGGTCTTCGTCGATCTGCTCCCAGATGTCTATCTCGCCACGCCATGGCCAGCCGTTGCCGTTCTCGTCGACGCCCACGTTAGGCATCATCCAGAATGCAGGGAAGTTGCCTATGTGTGGAGTGGTGCGGAAGCGCGCCTCTACGATGCCATAGGTGAAGTAGTTGAGGTCTTTGCCTTCGATGGCAGCACTGATCATCTCTGTCTTTTCGGCATCGGCAAACTCAGCTGGTGTGGGTTTGCAACGTGCCACGAACTTGCCATCCTCGATGTATGCCACGGTGTGGTGAGCCTCCTCGGTGTTGGCAACGAAACGCTTCCATGTAGGGCTCTCGCGTGTGCACTTGGTCCATGCTGGATTGTCTTCAGGATAAGTGCCATCGGGCTGGTTGAATTCGTCGCTGAACACGAGCTTGTATTTCTCTGTGCCGTCGCCCTTGAAGGTGGCATCCACGCGCACATCGCCGTTCACGTCGTTGGCTTTGATGGTGAAGATATCGTCGTTTTCAATGTCGTTGACTTCGTATGATGCCCACTGGCGGTTGCCGTTGATAAACTGTGGACCGTTGAGGTTGTGGCCGTGGCGCACGGTGATGTTCTCTACCTTATAGCCATCGGCAGGAGTGAGTGCATGCAGGTCGAAAGCCTTGCCATATTTCACTGTCAGAGGCACGCTGCCATAGCCGCCGCCAACGATGTGGCCACCAAGACTATTCACCTCGAGCTTGCCATTGGCTTCGTGCACGTTGAGAAGGAAGTCGACAACATAGCCGCCATAGTGGTTGATGTGGAGCGCATCCGACAGGCTGTAATCGCCGGCAGGATCGATGTTGTTTCTGTCGAGTTTCAGGCGTGCACGATACATGCCTGCAGGCAGGTCGGCAGGCACTGTGAATGAAGGCATTGCCACGCCTGAGCCAGCTTTGCCTTCGCTGTTCTTGCCTAAGTGGTTGCTGAACGACACCAACTCGCTATTTTCTGTTACGCTTCCATCGGCAGCCAATTCGTTGTAAAGACCACCATTCTGGTCGTAGTCGATGTAGAGATAGGCACCAAGTTTGCTATTGCCATTGAATTCTACAGATGGTGTGATCACATCGCCAGGCATGACACCAATCTCTTGGGGGAGCAGGTCGCGATAGACGGTGGCGCCGTTAGGCACGTTGAGGCTCTCGGTGGTGGAACCAGTGAATGTGATTTTTGTTAGTGCGTTGAGACCTTCGAGTTGCATCAGGCCCTTGTCGAAGTTGAGCTTGTAGCCGTTGCCCTCGCTGCCGGCACCCTTCAATTTGAAAGTGGCAGTAATCTCCACATCGCCATCGATGTATTTGGCAGGAATGGTGTACTGATTGTTCTTTATAGAGAATGAGCGAATGCTGTTCTCTGTCCATTGGCGCATGCCATTAACTATCTCGTTGCCATTGAGGTTGAAACCATGCTTCAGTGTGAGCGATGCCAATGCATAGCCCTCGTTGGGCACGATGTTTATGGTGAAGTCTTTGCCAAAGGGCACTTGCTTATTGGTGAGAGTAGTGCCATCGGCGAGTTTGATAGTGCCGTTGGTGGTAGGCATGAGCTTCATGTTCACATTGTCGCCATGAACGATGAGGCGAGTGTCTACTATCACGCCACCATTCTTCACTATGCTGTTTCCTTTGGAGATGTTGCCACCGGGGTCTACATTGTCCCAGTCGATTTTGTAGCGCATGCGGTAGATGCCTGCAGGCGTGGTAGCAGGAATGGTGAATGCAGGTGGGTTGTAGCTTGGCTCTCCGTTTATTGATTTGCCTTCGCTGTTTTTGCCAAGGTAGTAAGAGTAAGTCACAAGGTCCTTGGCATTGGTAATCCCTGATGTTGTGTAGTCAACGTCAAACTTGCCGTCGTTGCCATAGTCGATGTAGGTATAGCCGCACATCCATTCCATTGTTGCAGAGAACGCTGGTGTTACCTTGTCGCCTGCCTTTGCCGTGAAGCAGTGGTCGAGGCGCTTTATGTACATCAGATTTTCTTCGGTCTGATTTACTTCTATGGTCTGTGCGCCATCGCTGCTTGTGAGCCTGATGGCTTCGGTGTGCCTGCTTGTGTGGGTAGGCGTCGTCGATTCGCTGAAGTTGACGGGATAGCTGCCTTGTGCAAACATTGCAGCAGGAGCCATTGCTGTCAATAGCATAGTGGTTAATGTTACTGATAGGTTTTTAGTCATATTGGTTTTGTTTTGATTATATTCTAATAGAGTGCAAAATAGATATATATATTGTTAGGCTTAATGGCGTCAACGATATGCAAATATCGTTAGCGCCAGTGATGAGTTGTTGCGTTATGCGTTGATTGTTGTTTTGCAATGCAGTGGGCATAAGCTCTCTACATAGTAGTATTATCTAACGATGTGCTTCTTGCCGTTAACAATATACAAGCCCTTAGGCAGTGCAATGGTGGTGTTGCCATCGACAGTCTGGCTGTAGACACAGCGTCCCATTACATCGTGTATTGCCACTGGCTGTGCCTCAGAGGCAACGAGCAGCAGTGCTCCCTCTCTTGAATAAACATCGAGTGTGCGGTTGCTGGTGTTGAGCGACGCCACACCAGAGTTGATGTTTTGGTTGTCTTTCTGATACACTCTCACATAGTCGAACTTTGTTTCGTATTCGTGGCTTGTATCGGCTTGCTTGGCCCATGAGCCATTGCCCACGCTCTGGTTGAGGATGATGTAGAAGTCTTTGTCGAAAGGCCACTGACCCTTGTTTAGGGCAGAGCTGCTCGACGATTTAGAGTAGCTGAACACCTTCTTGTCGTCGAGATACCATGTAAGCACGGTAGGAGTCCACTGCAATGCGAACACATGGTAGTCTTGTGGTGGAATGTTCTTTCCCTTGCCCTGGTGCGACAGAAGATCCATGTGCAGGTCGTAAGTCCAGTGTGTGTGCACGGTGTGATAGGTGGCCTGCTCGGTGTCTATCTGTTCCCAGATGTCTATCTCGCCGGATGTTGGCCATCCTGCGGAGTCGTCTTCAGGCAGCAACCAGAATGCAGGGAAGTTGCCCTTGTGCGGATAAGTGAGCAGTCGGCCTTCCACTCGTCCATAGGTGAAGTGCAGCTTGTGCGAGCTCTCCACTGCACCGCTAATCATCTCTACCTCGCCCTCTTCGGCAATGTCGTTAGGGATGCATCGCATCACCAGCTTTCCATTGCGGATGAATCCGGTGCGGCGCTGTCCCTCTGCTGTCTGTGCGGTGAATCGCTTCCATGTGGCGTTCTGACGGCTGCAAGGAGTCCATACGCGTGAGTCGGGCAGGTCGCCGTCGGTGCCATTGAAGTTGTCTTCAAACTTCAGCTTGTATTCAGCTTCTGGCGATGCACTGAAGTAGGCGCTTACGCGCAGCTTTCCGTCTACCTTCTCGGCAGGAATGATGATGTCTGAGTAGATTTGTGGGTTATCATATTCATACTCTTCCCACTGCTTGTTGCCGTGCAGATATTGTGCACCGTTGATGTTCTGTCCATGGCGCACCACAACGTGGTCGAGAGTGTATCCGCTGCATGGCGCTGTGGGGTAGAGGCGTATCTCGGTTTTGAAAGGTATGGTCTCTTCCAGTCCCTTCTTTTCAGACTTTACGATAGTGCCCTTGTCGGTTTGAATGTCGAGTTCGTCGGCATCGGCATGCACGTTGAGCAGGAAGTCGACGATTTGTCCGCCCAATGTGTTGATGGTTTCAGAACCGGCAGGGTTGGCATCGTTTCTGTCGAGCTTCAGGCGCAGACGATACACACCGGTAGGCATGTTCTCAGGCAGTGTGAAGGCAGGCAGACTGGTGCCTGCTGCCGACTGTGTGGTGGTGGCACCAGTGCTGTTCTTGCCATTGTGGTAGCCGAAGCTCACGAGCTCGCTGCCATTGGCAGCACCACCATTAGAAGCTATGCTTGATTTGAACTGTCCGTCTTGATTGTAGTCGAGGTAGAGATAGGCGTTGAGCCATGATGCGGTGTTGCCATAGGTGCTGACAGTGATTTTCTGTCCGGGCTTTGCCAGCATCACATTCTGTGTGTGGTCGTGATAGATAGTTCTGTTGCTGCTACCGCTCACGATGATGTTTTGTGAAGCCTCATTGTCGGTCTGCAACGACACGAGTGTGATATAGTTGGATGTAGGGTTGTCGCGCTCGGTGTCTTTGTCGAAGGTAAGTGCATAGTCGGTAGTGGTGCTTGCCTCGCCGTCTTTCACGAATGTAGGCATTATCTTCAGGTCGCCGTCGACTATATCTTCTGGAATGGTGTAGGCGCCGTTGACTACAGAGAATGTAGGCACATCGGCGTCTTCCCACTGCTGGTTGCCATAAAGCTCCTGCTCGCCATCGATGTTGTGTCCGTGGCGAATTATGAGCGAGGCAAGGTGGTAGCCCTTGTTGGGCGTAATCTTCAGTGTGAGAGCTTTGCCGAATGTGGCCTCCTTGCCGTCGATGCTTGTGCCATCGGTAAGTCTAACGCTACCACCAGTGGATGGTTTATATTGCAGTGCAACCTTGTCGTTGTGCACATTGATGCGTGTGTCGAAAATCACGCCCCCATTGTCGGTGATAAGGTTGCCGCCTTTGGCATCGCCAGTGTTGCCGCCTGGGTCTACGTTGTCGTAGTCGATTTTATAGCGCAGACGATAGAAGCCTGGCTTGGCATTAGAAGGGATGTTGAATGTAGGAGGGTTGATTGATGGCTCGCCTTTCACAATGCCGCCCACGCTGTTCTTGCCTTTATAGCCAGAGTGTGTCACCATGTCGCCAGCGGCTCCTACGCCATCGGCAGTCCATGCCACGTCGAACTTTCCGTCCTGTCCGTAGTCGAGGTAGATATAACCATACATCCAGTCCATCACCGCATCGCATGTGATGGTGACGTTGTCGCCACGCTTTGCCTGGAAAGCCTTGTCGAGACGCTTGATGTAGAGGCGGTTTTCTTCGAGCTGGTTAATTGCAATCTGCTGTGTAGAACCGTCTTGGCCACGCAGTATGAGCGACTTGGCGTAGCGCTCAGAGCCACGCTTGTGTGGGGTCGACTCATCGTAGTTGATCGAGTAGTAACTCTGTGCCACTGCCGCTTGTGTCATAAAGGCGCAAATGGTGGCGCATACCAATGATTTGAATCTTCTGTTCATACGTTTAGATGTATGGTATTATGGTTAGTGAAAATACTATATTCTGACAGCCATTAATAGCTATATGATTGTGGCTGTCCGAAAAGGTTATAAGGTGGTTGTAATGATATGTGTATCTTTACTTTGCAAAGTTAAATAAAAAAATCCAATGCAGTAATAAAAAACTGCATTGGATTTTCTTAAATTTTATGTGATGTGATTATGTGTATCACATGTTTCGATTTATTTTACAAGTGCTTTCTCGCCGTTGATGATGTAAAGACCCTTTGCAAGGTTTACAGTCTTAACGCCTTCAACATTGTCGTTGAACACTACCTTACCCTGGAGGTCGGCAATAACTACATGTGTAGCAGCATTGGCGTGGAGAGTGATCTCGCCAGCACCTACTGTCCAAGTGAATGCCTTCTCAGCAACCTCTGTAATCTCGATGCCTACAGTGTTTCTGAAGTAAGGAGTGAAGCGGATGTCGCCGTCGACAACGCTTGCTGGCAAGGTGTACTGACCGTTGGTGAGCTGGCTTGTTGTAACGGTGAGCTCTTCCCACTGCTTATTGCCGAAGATAGACGACTCCTCGCGGTTGAGGTTGTAGCCGTGACGAATCACTACGCGGTCGAACTCGAAGCCAGGAGCAGGAGCAGGCTTGAAGGTGAATGCCTTGTTGAATGGCACCTGCTTGCCAGTGATGGCAGAGCCGTCAGCGAGCTCGATGCTACCGTTCAGACCACCACCGAGGTCGTCGGTACCACGAGAGAGGTTTACGTTGTCGTTGTGGATGTTGATACGTGTATCAACGATTACACCACCGTTGGCGTCGATCTTGTTTGTTGTCAAGTCGTTGCCACCTGGGTCTACGCTATCCCAGTCGATCTTATAGCGCAGGCGGTAGATGCCAGGCTTGAGGTCGGCAGGAAGAGTGAAGGCAGGAGCAACGTGTGCAGGCTGACCGCCTTCCATTACAGCAGCACCAAGGCTACTCTTCTCCTTGTAGTAAGAGTAAGACATGAGGTCGCCGGCGTTGTTTACGCCGTTGTTGTCCCAATCTACATCGAAGCTACCGTCATTGCCCTTATCGATGTAAAGGTATGCGCACATCCAGTTAGTCGACATGTCGTTAGTATTCTTCTTAGGAGTAATGGTGGTACCAACCTTGGCTGTGAAGCAGTTGTCGAGCTTCTTGTAGTAGAGTTTCTTTGTAGAACTCTGGTTAACAGCAAGTGTCTGCTCGCCATCGCTTGTTGACAATCGGAGAGTATTGAAGTAGCGGTCAGTACGTGTCATACCTGTTGTCTCGCTATAGTTGATGGCATAAGGAGTGCCTGAGAATGCAGGATCTCTCTTGTTGCTGAGCACGATGTTGTCGATGTAGCAAGCAAAGTCCTGTGTCATGTCGTGTGTAGAGTTGGCGTCTACTACGATGAGGAGGTTGCGGATTGTGATGCCGTCGGCACCAGAGAATGGGAACACCATGTCTACCCACTGGTTCTCGTTGGCAGTTGTTGTAGGCTGTGCCCAGAACTGCTCTGTGAGATCAGTCTGCCAAGGACGGTCGTCGCGGTTGCCCAGACCGATCACCATCATGTTTGCGGCTTTTGGAGTGTACACATTAACGTGTATGTAGCGCTGTGTTCTTGAGAGAGCGAATGGCTCCTTCAATTTTACGAGAGCGCCGAAGGTGTTACTACCGAAGCGTGAACGCTGCACGCCAAGGATTTTTGTTGATGGGTTAGGTGCAGAACCGAGTGTTGCGTCAACGCCATTGAGGTGATTGTTCACCACCTGCACGTTGCCCTGGAGCTTGCCAGTGCGGAAAGGTGAGTCGGCCCATGTGTCGTAAACACCGATAGATGCATAGCTGTCTGCAGTCTCGAAGTCGCAGAGTGTCTTGCTGGTTTGTGCCATCATTCCGAGTGGGAAGAGCAAGCTAAGCAAACCAATATATGTCTTCTTATTCATTATTCTAAGGTATAAGTTGGTTGATTAGTAAACTGAGATAGTGTGGATGAGTGGACAAGCCTTGCTATCCTCGATGGTGATGCGCAGATACTTTGTGCTCACACCGCTCTGGTAGCTATTAGATGTGCTGCCGTGCAGAGGGATGATACGCTTGTAGCCGATAGTTGTCTGCTTAACCTGTGTAGCACGCTCTGTGAAGTTCTTGCCGTCGGTACTTGTCTCAATCTTGAACTTCTTAACACGCTGTCCGAGCTTGATGTATTCCTGAAGAGCTACATAGCGCAACTTCTGTGCGGTGTTCCACTGCAATGTGATGGTAGCAGTCTTGTCGCCATCGTTGGTTGCCCAGTATGTGTCCTTGTTGCCATCGATCATGTTCGATGCGTTGTAGTTGCGAGAAGCACCCTTAGTACGTGTCTTGCTTGCAGAGATGGTAGCGCTCTTAGCGAGGTCGGTGCCAAGACGTGTAGAGATGAGCTTGCCGAGTTCCTCAAGGCGTGTAGCTACGTTAGATGCAATCTCGCCATCCTTGTTTGGTGGAATGTTGAGGATGAGGGTTGCGTTGCGGCCTACTGTCTCGAGGTAGATCTTGAAGAGCTCCTCAGCTCCCTTAGGCTGTGATTTTGAGTTCCAGAACCAACCATTGGTTGTAGCCATGGCATCGCTCTCGCCTGGGAGCCACTGCCAGCCGTTCTCGTCGCCTTCTTCAGCGTCGCCCATCGACCAGCATGTTTCGCCAGCCCAGCCCTGCTCGTTACCAATCCAGCGTGCTTCGCCACCTACACCCCACATGATTACGTCAGGAAGGAGGTTGTGGATAGAGTCGCGGAGGTTAGGGATGTCGTAGTAGGTCTGTGCGTTGTCGATAGTACGTTTCTCTGTGCCGTAAGGACGACCATAGCTACCAGCGTGGTCGCCACCTGTTGCACCGTCGAACCACATCTCGAACTGCTTGTCGCCATACTTAGCGAGCTCTACGCACTGTGGAAGGAACACCTTCTTTGCGTAATTGTCGGTGTACTTACCGTTGGAATCCTTCTCGCCCCAATACTTGTTGCTCAAGTCCCATGGAGAGATGTAGAAACCATACTTCATGCCAAGGGCATTGGCAGCCTCTGCAAAGTCCTTAGGAATGTTGGTCTGCTTGCCATAAGTGGTGTTAGAGTACTTAACGCTGTGTGTGGTAGTCTCTGTTGGCCAAAGGCAGAAACCGTCGTGGTGCTTTACCACAGCGATACCACCCTTCATGCCTGCCTTCTTAGCCACCTCGAGCCACTGGCGTGGGTTTGGCTTCTTTGTAGGGTTGAAAGTAGATTCTGACTCGGTGCCATCGCCCCATTCCTTACCTGTATAGGTGTTCATACCATAGTGGAAGAATCCGTAATATTCGGTCTCGTTCCATTTGAGCTGGCGCTCGCTTGGCACTGGGAAAACAGGAGCCGGGACATTGTCAGGATTGCTCAATGTCTGAGGCTTCAATTGAAACTCACTCTGGGCCTGCACGCCAAGCGGAGCCATTGCTGCGAGGCACAGGGCAGAGATAAAGATAGAGATTTTCTTCATGTTTTATTGTTTTGTTAGTAATGTATATAATGTTCTTAGTTATGCGCCGTGGGCGCAGTTTTGAATTTTGAGTTTTGAATTTTGAGTTGTTGCCTTCGGCAATTTTGAATTATTCATTTTTGAATTTTCGCTGTTGGCGTTTTTAAGCTGCGAAGCGCACAACTCAAAATTCAAAACTCAAAATTCAAAGATAGGCGCAGCCTATTTTTTGCAAAGGTAACTAAAATTTCGTATATACTATCTTAAAAGTAAGTTTTTTTTACTTCTATGTAGTTAACGAAAAACTTTTAATAAGTTGTTATTCAGTCAATAATGGTTGTAATAGCAAAGGTTTATCATAAATTTTAAGTGATAGCTATCTGTCTTTGAGTTTTGAATTTTGAATTTTAGATAAGATAGGCTGCACCTCAGCAATTAAAGCAAGCTTTAATTGCCTTCGGCTTGCACTATCTTTGAATTTTGAGTTGTCGGCTACGCCGATTGTGAGTTATTCATTTTTGAATTTTAGATTTCACAGCTCAGAATTGCCAGCATAGGTAATTCAAAAATCATTAACTCAAAATTGCCGAAGGCAACAACTCAAAATTCAAAATTCAAAACTCAAAATTCAATATAGGAGCATTAGTCCGGCAAATGCTGTCCAGCAAATCATGCGTATGGGGTTTATCTTCAGGAATTTTGTGCCCACGAAGGTGGCTGCAAATAGTGCTACGCTAATCCAAAACTGCCATGGGTTGACATTTGGAGTAGAGAAGTTTTCGGGTGTCATCAGCATCAGTGCTGCGGCAGCAATGAGGCCCACCACACATGGACGCAGTCCGCTCATGATGCTCTGCACGGGTGTGGTGTTCATGTATTTCAGAAACATGCGACAGATGAGAATCATAAGTATGAACGATGGCAGCACCAAAGCAATGGTGGCTGTGAGGCTGCCCAGCATGCCCATGGCATTGCCGAAGCCGGCATTGCGCACAGCGGTGTAGCCGCAATAGGTGGCGGAGTTGATGCCCACGGGGCCTGGCGTCATCTGGCTGATTGCCACGATATTGGTGAACTCAGCCGATGTGAGCCATGCGTGGTGTGTCACCGTCTGTGCCTGAATGAGCGACAGCATGCCATAGCCACCCCCAAAGCCGAAGAGTCCTATCTGGAAGAATGTGAGAAACAGACTTAAGAAAATCATATATCTATTATAATATAATGTGTATTAGTTCTGTTGAAGAATGCCATATACATAGCCTCCAATGCCGGCTGCCAATATCACATATATGGGGTTGACACCAAGCAGCCATATCAACAAGGCGCACACGATAGGTATCCAGCAGTTGGTCCATCCGATGTGGGCGCTCTTTGCCAGCGTGAACACCGGTGCAGCTATCAATGCCACCACTGCAGGGCGTATGCCGTTGAACATTGCCTGCACCACTGCATTGTCTTGAAACTGGTGGAAGAACATGGCTATGAGCAGTATTATCAAGAACGACGGCAGGGCGGCACCCAGCGAGGTGCATAGCGCCCCCCGCAGCTTGCGCAAGCGATAGCCCACAAACACACTTATGTTTATGGCGAGCACACCGGGGCAGCTCTGTGCCACGGCAAGCAGGTCAATAAAGTCGTCGCGCTCTATCCATTTGTGCTTGTCGACCACTTCGCTCTCAATGATAGGTATCATGGCGTAGCCACCACCGAGGGTGAATAGTCCTATCTTGAAGAATGTGCGGAAAGAGTCGTAATATACGTTTGACATGCGTTTTCTAAAATCTATTAAACCTCAGAGAACTTAAATGTCGAAAAGAGACAAAGAGTATATTCAACCCTTTGTCTCTTCGACCTTTTGTCCTATTGATTAAAAATTACTTTCTGTTTTCGATCCACTTGCGTGCGTTCACAAATGCTTCGATCCATGGAGTGACATCGTCCTGACGGCGGTCGGCAGGATACCATGCGTTTTGCCATGGGAAGATGGCACGCTCCAAGTGAGGCATCATTGCCAGATGGCGTCCGTTGGCAGAGCAGATGCCTGCCACTGCATAGTCGGAGCCATTAGGGTTGCCGGGATATTCTGCATAGTGATAGCGAGCCACCACATTATACTTATCCTCTGCCTCAGGCAGTGAGAACTTGCCTTCGCCGTGAGCCACCCAGATGCCCAGCTCGTCGCCGCTGAGCGAAGCGAACATCACGCTGTTGTTCTGTGGAATGTCTACACCAATGAATGTGCTCTCAAACTTATGCGAGTCGTTGTGGAGCATGCGTGTGCGGTGCTCGTGCTCAGGGTTGATGAGGTTGAGCTCTACCATCAGCTGACAGCCGTTGCAGATACCAAGCGACAGCGTGTCTTCGCGAGCGTAGAACTTGTCGAGTGCCTCCTTTGCCTTCGGGTTGAAGAGGAATGCACCTGCCCAGCCCTTTGCCGAACCAAGCACGTCGGAGTTGGAGAAGCCACCGCAGAACACAATCATATTGACATCCTCGAGTGTCTCGCGGCCAGTGATGAGGTCGGTCATCATTACGTCCTTCACATCGAAGCCAGCAAGATAGAGCGAGTAAGCCATTTCGCGCTCGCCGTTGGTGCCCTTCTCGCGGATGATGGCAGCCTTGATGCCCGATGCAGTGCGGCGGTCGGCAGAGATGCCATAGCTCTCGAGCGAACCACTGAAGCCCTCGTGGAAGTGCATCTGCAGCGGCTGCTGCTTGTAGTTGTCGCGGCGCTTGGCAGCGCAGCCGTTGAAGCTCTGGTCGCGGTCGAGCAGATAAGAAGTCTTATACCATGTGTCGCGCATAGCATCGATGTCGAATGTATGGCAGTAGTCGTCTTTCTTCACCACGATGGTGCGTTCCGACGGAGTGGGGTAGCCAATCTTGGCATAGCCAATGCCATTGTTGTCCATATATTCCTTGAACTCCTCCTTATACTTGTCTGCCACCTGTATCACCACGCCTGGGTTCTCGGCGAGCAGCATCTTAATGATGTCGTTGCCTGCGAGGTTGTGCAGGTTGATGTGCATACCACCATTTGTATTGGCGAAGCACATCTCGAGTAGGGTGGTGATAAGGCCGCCAGCCGAAATGTCGTGGCCAGCCATAATCCATCCCTTCTGTATCATGTCCTGCACGGCATTGAAGCAGTCGGCAAAATATTCTGGGTTTTTCACTGTTGGCACATCGTCGCCCACGAAGCCAAGGCTCTGAGCGAAGGCGCTACCGCCGAGGCGTTGCTCATCGAATGAGAAGTCGATGTGATAGAGCGAAGAGTTCTTGTCGTTGACAACCACTGGCGATACCACCTTGCGGATGTCTGACACCTCGCCGCCGGCGCTCACGATGACAGTGCCCGGAGAGATAATCTTCTCGCCGTTAGGATATTGCTGGCTCAGCGACAGAGAGTCCTTGCCAGTAGGTACATTCACCTTCAGTGCCAAGCAGAATTCGCTGAGAGCCTTCACTGCACTATACAGACGTGCATCCTCGCCCTTCTGCGAGCGGCATGGCCACATCCAGTTGGCAGAGAGCGACAGGCTGTTGAGTCCGTCGGCAAGTGGTGCCCATACTATATTTGTGAGAGCCTCAGCCACCGACAGCACTGAGCCTGCCTCTGGCGATGCCAGTCCAGCTTGTGGTGCATGTCCGAGGGCAGTAGCGATGCCCTTCTTTCCGCGATAGTCGAGAGCCACCACGCCACAGTCGCTCAGTGGCAGCTGTATCTCGCCCTGGCACTGCTGGCGTGCTATCTTGCCCGTTACGGAGCGGTCTACCTTGTTGGTGAGCCAGTCTTTACAAGCCACAGCCTCGAGCTGCAGCACGCGAGCCACGTAGTTGTCGAGCTGTGTGTCCTTGCCGTCAGCAGGTGCAGCCTCGTGAGTGTAGACAGCATCCTTGTAGTGGCGCTCCACTGTTTCGTCGCGCATTATGGTCTTTGGTGAGTGACCGAACATCTGAGCCACGTCGAGGTCGAAAGGCTTCACGCCATCGCCCTGCTTGAATGCGAAGTGAGCATCGCCAGTTGTCTCGCCGACAACATACAGCGGTGCACGCTCGCGCTCTGCAATGCGGCGCACATGCTCTATGTGCTTCTCGTCGATGAGCAAGCCCATGCGCTCCTGGCTCTCGTTGGCTATAATTTCCTTCGCCGACAGCGTCTTGTCGCCGATGGGCAGCTTTGTCATGTCAATCTCGCCGCCACACTCCTCTACAAGCTCCGAGAGGCAGTTGAGGTGTCCGGCCGAGCCGTGGTCGTGAATGCTCACAACAGGGTTCACATCCTCCTCGCACAGAGCACGCACCAGGTTGTAGGCGCGCTTCTGCATCTCGGGGTTGGCACGCTGCACAGCGTTTAGCTCAATGCCATTGCTGTAGCGTCCGGTGTCTACCGATGATACTGAGCCACCGCCGAGTCCGATGCGATAGTTGTCGCCACCCACTACCACTACTTTATTGCCCTTCTGAGGCTCCTTCTTCAGGCAGTCGCGCTTGGTGCCGTAGCCCACGCCACCAGCAAGCATTATCACCTTATCGTAGGCATACTTCTCGCTGCCCTCCTGATGTTCGAAGGTGAGCACCGAACCAGTGATGAGCGGCTGACCGAACTTGTTGCCGAAGTCGCTGGCCCCATTCGATGCCTTGATGAGAATCTGCTCCGGTGTCTGGTAGAGCCACTTGCGCACAGGCATGATGTTCTCCCAATCGCGTGTGGCGCCATTGTCGTCGGTGAGGCGTGGGTAAGCAGTCATATACACTGCAGTGCCCGCAATAGGCCATGAGCCAACGCCACCACCCATACGGTCGCGTATCTCGCCGCCAGTGCCAGTGGCAGCACCATTGAAAGGCTCTACGGTGGTAGGGAAGTTGTGGGTTTCCGCCTTGAGCGAGATGACACTCTCGATGTCTTTCACCTGGAAATAGTCGGATGTTGACTGATCCTTAGGAGCAAACTGCTCCACCACGGGGCCCTGTGCAAAGGCCACATTATCTTTATAAGCAGAGAGAATCTTGTTAGGGTTCTCTTTTGTAGTCTGCTTAATCATTGCAAACAGCGACGACTCCATCTCCTTGCCGTCGATGATGAAGGTACCACCGAAAATCTTGTGGCGGCAGTGCTCAGAGTTGATTTGTGCAAAACCGAATATCTCGCTGTCGGTGAGAGGGCGTCCGAGCTCCTTCTCTATCTTGTGCAAATACTCAATCTCTTCTGGCGAGAGTGCCAAACCCTCCTGCTCGTTGTATTCTTCTATGTTTGCTACGTGCTTGATAGGCTCTGGCTGGTGATTTACGGTGAATATCTCCTGGTTCAGACCCTCGTACATGCGTTGCAGCATAGGGTCGTGGTCGGCATCCTTCGAGCTGACGGGGAAATACTCCTCTATACGAGAAATGCCGTGGAGACTCATATTTTGAGTTATCTCTACGGCATTCGTACTCCATGGAGTAATCATTTCGCGGCGTGGGCCCACAAAGAAGCCTTCGACAGTCTCACCCTCGATAAGAGCGGCACCGCCGTAAAGCCAACACAGTTCATTGATCTCGTCTTGTGAGAGCTGGTGATCCACTTCTGTGGCTATCACGCTCTTGCTTGGAGTCATGAAAAATAGAATCATACTGCTTATATAGTTGTTATGTATTATGTTCTGCCTGCAAAGGTATAAATATTTTTTTGAATTTTGAATTTTGAATTTTGAATTTTGAGTTGTTGCCTTCGGCAATTTTGAATTATTCATTTTTGAGTTATGAATTCGCAGCCTATCTTTGAGTTTTGATTTTTGAATTTTGAGTTTTGAGTTGTGCGCTTCGCGCATTGTGAGTTGTTCATTTTTGATTTTTCGCTGTTATCGGGTTTAGGCAGCGAATTCAAAACTCAAAAATGATTAATCGCAGGCGAAGCCGAGAATAATTCAAAACTCAAAATTCAAAACTCAAAATTGCAGCTCCGCTGCATCTCAAAATTCAAAAATCAAAAATCACATTCTGATAGCAATTTTTTCTTTTTATTCTCTTTAGCTCCTGCTTTTATAAGGTTTTTGGCAGCGGTGATGATGCTTGCGCCACTGTCGGCAGTGGTTATTTTGAGTTTTGCTATTTTTTTCATGGCATCGTTCATGCTTGTCTCCACATCGCCGAAGCGTATGCCGAAGTCTTGCACACGGTCTACGATGGTGTTGGCGGCATCGATCATAGCCTGCTGATTTTCTAGCTGTCGCACCTGTGTCCACATCATTTCTAGCACACGAAGGTTCATGTACATCGTCTGTGGTCCAAGAATCAGCACCCCCTGGTCGTAGGCCTCTCGCCATAGCGTGGTGTCGTTGAGCAATGCAAGGTTCAGCGCCCCCTCAATGGGCACATACATAATGGCAAAGTTCAGTCGGTTGTAGCCGGCAGGCAGATATCTGGTATAGTCTTTCTTTGCCAGTCGCTTCACCTGTGCCCTGACGCTGGCTATGTGTGCCTTTAGATATTCCGTCTTTTCAGGGGCACCATCTTCGGTGTTCATGTAGCGCTCATAGTCGGTGAGCGACATCTTCGAGTCGACCACCACATGTCGGTTGTTCGGGAAGTGCAGTATAAAGTCAGGAATCATGGCATGACCGTCGTCGCCCTTTGCCTGCTTGCCAGCCTTGTCTTTCAGCATCTCTTGCGTGTCGAACTGTTCCCCCTCGCGCAGTTCAAGGTCTTCGAGCAGCTGTTTCAGTTTCAGCTCGCCGAAGTTGCCCTGCACCTTCACTTCGCCCGTCAGCGCCCGTGTAAGTCGGTCGGCAGTCTGTCCGAGCTCTGCGCTCTTCTGCATGTTAATCTTTATTGTTTCGTCGAGTCGTGTCAGCGCCTCGCTCTGCTGCTGTTTGCTCTTGTCGAAAGCCTCCTGCATGTTTTTCAGACTCTGCTGCAGGGGGTCGATAATTTTCGACACCTGCTCCTTGTTTCGCTCGCCCAGTTCGTTTTGGCGTCGTTGCAATACCTCCTCCGATGTAGCCAGCATCTGTTCGCGGATGAGCTTCAGCTGGCTCTCCACCTGCTTCTGATTCATCAGTCGGAGAGCCTCTATCTGCTTTTCGGTGCTCTCCTTCATTTGGCGCATCTGTGCCTCGTGGTTCGCCTTCAGTGCAGCCATCTGTGCCTCGAAAGCATTTCTCTGTTCTGCTGTGTGTTTTTCGTGCTCCGTCTTCTGCTCGTTGAGTCGCTGCAGATAGCTGTCGGCATGCGCCCTTTGCACATCTCGCTCTGATGTGAGCGTTGTTATCTGCTCCGTCTGTGAGGCTATAGTAGCCTCGTGTGCCATAATTCTATTGTTGAGCGCAGCTATCTGCGCTTGCAGATTGGCTGTTAGAACATCGTCATGCTTATCGCCCGATTTGCTCCTATTGCCTAATAAAAATCCCACTGCCATTGCCATAATGGCAGCCACAGCTATGCCTACATATATCATTTGTTGCTTGTTGTTTTAGCGTTAAACCATTGTTTTTGTTCTTACACCGTTTGTTTGTTGCAACATATTCCGGTGCACCGAAACACAAAATTAATGATTTTTTCTTAATGCAGCGGCTGCTGCACCACTTAATTGCAGCGATAAAGGCATTTGAAAGCATAACTTTTTATAAGATTCATATATGCGATTAATTTTGAACACCTACTTAGTCCTCGTATTTCGCATAAATCAAGATTGGGTGCTTAGTTGAATTGTTCGCATATAAATTCATAACTTTTTTCATGCAATTTCTCGATACAGTGAAACACCCTTCGCTTTCTTTGCCAAGAGGAATATAGTCTGTCTCACCATTGAAGCGCGTCACTTTGCCAGCGGAGTGTATAAGGATGCCACGCGCTTCTGCCATATAATTGGTCTTGTCCAGCCCGCGCAGACGCACGCTGTTCTTGTATTTGTAGCCACGTCCCACCATTATATATCTGCCAAGACTCGAGCATTTGCTGCCTATTTTGTTGCTGAATTTCGGCTTTGCGGCGGTGTTGCCAGGTCCGCTGCCATGCATGCAATAGCTGCTCGCCTCCTTCTTGCCCGTTTTTAGATTGTATATGAAGAAGCGTTTCTTGCCAGAGGGAATACTGAAGTCGACGAAAATGTAATGATTGGTGTCGTAGCCTCGACGCTTGCAATAATTTCTCACTTGGTCTATATCTTCAGGATTAGTTTTGTTATACCACTCTTTGTCGTCTTTATGGTTTTTCCATAAAGGCTTGGTGTATTTCTTATATATATAAGGAATAAAAGGAATACACACCAAAATCAGCAATATTATTGCTATTGCTATCAGAATCTTTTTTTTCATTTTGTTTTTTGTCTTACTACCATTGTAGGTTTGGAGGTTATTATTACTTTGTTTTAATTGCTAAGGCGTTGCCTATCTTATACAAAGATACTAACGTTTTAAGTTGCGAACAATATAATACAATGTTATTGTATAAAGTGCTACTTTTATTGTACGACTTAGAGAATGTCGGTGTTGTGTTCCGATTTTTTACGAACCTTGCAGTCTAATATCTGCAATAATCTGCGTGATGGTAAGGAGAGTGCCAGTTGTAGGGAAGTATATAATGTAATATTTGTGAGAATTATTCCTTTTTATTTGTTGCTGTTAGAAGTTTTGCTTACCTTTGTAGCGATATAAAATATTGCTATATTTCGAAATGGTAAAGGCGCAACTTGCGTTTCATTGGTAAATCGATGGATGTAGGTTGATACCTGCGAATTTCCCGTTTCGCTAACTAACCAAAATTAAACAAACCCGCCTTATCGGGTATCTATGGGCACAAAAACTAATTAGAATTATGAAAAGATTTCGTTATTTTCTTTTTGTTGCATTAGCAGCAGTTGTAACAGGATTGTATCTCGTGTCGTGTGGTGACGACAATGACGATGAAAATGGTGGAGGAAACAGCGCTACATCTCAATTGGTAGGTACTTGGCAAACAGCTGAAGAGGATGGTGATGTATGGTATTATATGTTTTGTGCTAATGGTGTAGTGTATGAATTTTATGAAAATGGATCTTATGGGTTCGAAGTAGACAAGCATACATATGTCTATAATGAGCAATCAGGAAATATCCTTTTTGTGGATGGAGATGAGAGTTGGGTAGATCAAGTCCTCTCCATCAGCGATACAAAGTTGGTAATATTCTCTGTCAGTGGAAGTTACACTGAAACAAATGTTTTTACCAAGGTAAATTCGCCCTACACTGCTGAAATGTTGGAGAGAATCTATCAAACACAACGTTCAAAGTCTTACTAAATCCGCATCTGAGCACAGACTTTTATTGAATATTATAAATAGTTAAAGGGGTTTCTTTATAACCTCTTTAACTATAAACCCATCATTACAAATCACGCATTATGCCCAGTATCATCAACCAAATAAAGAAACACTTTGCTTCCGATCCTTTTTACTTCTGGAGCATCATCGTTTTGATGACAGTAAATCCCGTGGCGTCACAGTTCTATATGTGCGAATGGGTGGGTTTTGCTATAACGCTCGCACTTATCTATTGCAGTGCCACGCTGTTCACCACGGTGTTTTCTTCTATAGGGCGTGTAGGTGTGGTGTTGAAATATCTTAGTGTTACCGTCATTGCACTTTACGATGCGTTTGCACTCTTCTGTCTAATAGTGTTCGACACCACGGTAGATGCCACTATAATCGAGACACTTCTCGAAACCAACGTGGCAGAGATGAAGGAGTTTGTAAGTGTTTTCATGCCATGGTGGTTGCTTGCGGGATTCGTAGCACTGCTTGTAGCATTGTTTTATGGCTATTACTATTGTAAAAGTATTCGGCATTTAGCTATGGGCAGCAGGCAGATCGCTATTCATCAGCATCTGTTACTTTATGTTGTTATTGTATTGCTCATAAGCAACCGGTTGGTGGTGAAGGAAATACGCACCATGAGCACATGGACTATTCCTTTTGAAAATATAGCCATCAATCTTAAAGACCACGAGCCACAGCATCTGCATCTGAAGGAATGCAATAAGCTGCATCCGGAAAAGATAGTGGTCGTAATCGGTGAGTCGCATGCCAAAGCACACAGCTCCATCTATGGCTACGACAAAACCACCAATCCACGCCTACAGCAATTAATAAACGATAGTTTGCTTTATGCTTTCCGCAATGTAGAGTCGCAAGCTACTGGCACAGTGCAAGCGTTTAAGTATATAATGACAACCCGACGGCTATGCGATGTGCAAACGGAGTGGTATAAGTTTCCTTCTATCATCACCATAATGAAGTCGGCAGGCTATCGTACATCATGGTATTCCAATCAGAACGAAGTGGGACTGCATGACAACTTAGCCTCGAGCTTTGCACATATATGCGATGAGTATCATTTCAATAGCAAGTCGACACGACTCGATGGCGACCTTTTAGGTCTTCACAAGCCAATAAAAGGCAAGGAGTTTGTGGTGTATCATCTCATGGGGCAGCATGTGGACTTTGCCAAACGCTATCCAGAATCGTTCCAACATTTCAAGGCTACCGACTACGACAAGAAGAAATTCCATAAAAGAGAAGTGGCAGCCCACTATGATAATGCATGCCTGTATAACGACTATGTTGTGTCGCAAATAATGAATATGTATAAGAATGAAGATGCCATCGTGGTCTATTTTCCTGATCATGGGCTTGACGTATTCCAGTCGAGTCCTACATATTTCGGTCATGCTCGCAAAAACAAACGAGCAAATAGAAAGATAGGGCATGAAATACCCTGCTTTGTGTACACCTCAAGCACATTTAAAGCACGCCATAAAGACCTTACGCAGCAGATAAAGCAGTCGGTAGATCGCAAGTATAACACTGCCGAAATGCCGTTCACTCTGATGCACGTTGCAGGATACGACTTTGCTGCATATCCTGCCGATAGCACCTATACTCTCTTCAGATAGTAGAGTCAGAAACAACACATAACATTTCATTACTAAAAGCAGGAAGACGCAACTGGTGTTTCAATGCTACAAATACCACTGGTTATATCCTGTAGAACAATTACTGAAGACGATAATGGTTGGATATCAGTAACAGCATCTGGATACAATTTACAATCTCAGATTAGTAGTCCAATAAAAAGCAAAGAGTCAAAATGGTTAAGTGAAATGCCATTTTGACTCTTTTGTTATTTCCGCCTTTCTGCAGAAATAGTGTTTGTTATTTCCTATATATCCAGTTCCCCCCGTTGCAGAATCTGCTTAGGGTAGTCCTTATCGTGTAGCAATCTTATAAGTAGCATTTTTGCCGTTGGCAAGAGTGATGTTTGCAATGAGCAGTTGTCCGTGTGCTGCCACTACGGGGATGCATGTTTTCTTGGCTCCTCCCAGTTGCAGGCTCATAAGCTGGCGGCCATCGGCGGTGCAGAGCTGCACAGCAGCGATGCCTTCAGTGGCTTGTGCCACGAGTCTGCCATTGTCTATAGCCACCGACAGTGCGGCATCGGTGCTGGTGGTTGTGGCGCTGATGCCGGTGATTACGGGCTTTCCGGCTGTGTCGTCGACCTGCTCCACTGCTTCGTAGATGCCTGGCACAGCACTGCCGCTCCACTTTATCTGCACTGCCAATGGTTTTATGCCATTGTCGAAGGCAAACCTCACTACGCCACCTTTGTTCTCAGGCACAACTGATTGCCATGTGGTGCCGTCGGTGGTAAGGGCATAGCTCACGCCCTGCATTGATGCTTCGTCGCAGAAGAGAAGCAAGCCTTTCACTGCGTTGACATTCAAGAAGCGATAGGTGAAGCTTCCTCCACCAGTGGCTGAAGGGATATAGGTGTTGGTGTAGGTGGTGCCATCGGCATCAGTTGCTGCCTCGATGTTGTTGCCATTGGCATCGGTCAGTGCGGTGAGCACGGGTGCTGGCAGTCCGTTCACCTCAATCTCGTGCAGGCGTAGCCACTTGGGCTGTCCCCATATTTCCGTCACCTGGAAGCGCACATATTTAGCCTTTTTCGGCACTACGTTATAAGCATCGTCGGTAGGCACAAAATCGAGCGCCATTACATCGGTGCCGTTGGCAGGTTCTGTTGCCACGTAGAAGTTCTGCTGCAGCGACATGCTATATTCGCGAACACGGGTGCCCTTGACAGTGAGTGGCGTCCAGCTGTTGCCATCGGCCGATATGCACACGGTTGCAGCCTTGGGATAGTCGCCATTGGTGGTGCCCATGCAGATGCGCACATTCTCGATGTTGGTCGATTGCCCCAGCTCCAGGGTGTATGAGTCGCCCACTACCATATCTCGGTTCAGACACAGATAAGTGGCATAGTTGCCATCGGTGAGCAGCGCCTTTGAGTGACCATCCCAATAGTTGTAGGCAGGCAGTGTTACGTTGGTTGGTTTTTCCGGCTTGTTGTTGTAGAGGTTTATGCGCATCGACGAGTTGTCGAGGCTTAGTCGGGTGGTTTTGCTGCTAACGTTGAGTGCCACTACATAATGCACAAATTCGTCGGTCTGCAAGGTGTTGCTTGTCATCTCTTTCCACACTTTTCCATCGGTGCTATATACGAAGTTGTAGCTTTTTGCATTGAAAATTGCAGGCTCTATGTATATTTGCTTAATGTTTGTGGGCCGTGCCAAGGCTATGCCAGCATATCCCTTGCTTGGTATGAACACGCTGCCATGGAGCGCCACATAGTCGTCGGTCTGTGTGAGTGTGAGTTCATGGCTAGTGGCATTTGTAAGAATTGTGTTGCTGCCGGTGGCTGCTGTGAAGAAGCCCTCGATGGCGTGTTTGCCGAGGTATGTGCCTGCGAATGGTGTTAGGTAGCGCCATGAGGCGTGTGTAAGGCGTTGGTCGGTGGTGATGCCGTCGCTTCCGAATCCAGACATGTGACTTGTCATATAGTCGGCAGCCGACGACAGACCGCTTGCCAACTTCACGCTGGGCAGATAATGGCCCCATGCCTCGATGGCATCGCCTGCCTGCTTGCATGCTATGAATCCCTTGGTGGCTGCAGCCATGGCGCGGAGTCGTAGCACCCATGGGCGTATGTCGATGTAGAGCAGCCGGTCGCTTACTTCGCCCGATTGCTCCATGGTGGCAAGCACATCGCAGTTGTCGACAATCTGTTGCATCAGTGTGCTCAGCGCTGTGCCGTCGCCCCCCGTCTTATAAGCCTCAATGGCTGTGCCAAGCGAGGCGGGGTCGTTCTTGCTCAGATAGGGAGCCAGGAAGCGGTAGGCCTTCTGTAGCTGTGGACGGCGTGGAAACAGGGCTTTGAACGAAGCCTCCCATGATGTGTTGTTGTTGAATGCGAGGTTGTTCCAACTGTAGTCGCCTGCCGAGAACACTGCTGTGCGTGCGGCACTGCCTTGCTCCATAGGGTTGCACAGAATGCCTTGGTTGCTTGCTGTGAGCTGTGTTGCTATTTGTGCATTGTTTTCAACGTTGGGCATATCCACAAAGTTTGAACGCATGTCGAGCGGATATATCTCGCTTGGACCAGTGCCGTTGTCATTGCATGGATAGTTCCACCACCATATCACGTTGCGGCCAAACTGCTGCTGCACGGTGTTAAGGTCGGCATTGTTGGGCACCGACCACACGCCACCACCAGTGTAGTAGATTGTTACTTCCGATGGAATGGCCGACAGTGCCTTGAAGAACTGATTGAACTGCCATGCCGAACCAGCGTAGTTGCGACAATATATCTGTGGTGTGAAGCGCAGCGGCTTTACCTTATCGGCTTCGCTGGCACCTTTACCGTTCCAGCGATTGTCTATGTTCTTCTGTATGTCGGTGATGCGCGATGCGGTGAGCTTCATGCCGCTTTGGTTTTCGGGGATGCTCACATCGTCGGCAAATACGGCAAACTGGCGGAAGCCAAGGTTGTACATCTTGTCGAACTTGCTGATGATTTTGCTCACCACATTATCGTCGTCGAGCAAGTCATCGCCCGGATGTATGGCCCACACCACGCTCACCTTTGTCTGGTGTGCCACGGTGGTGAATTCACGCAGGTCTTGCTGTGTTACGAAGCCCGATTTGCGTTGGCTCTCGGTGAGGGTGGTAGGGTAGGCCTCTTCCCATTTGCCGGAGTGATACACATCGCTCTTCGGACCATACACATAGCAGTTCATCTTGTTGCGCATCATAAAGCGCAGCAAGTCCTTGCGCACTTCGCTGGAATATGGCTTGCCATAAAAACCTTCGATGATGCCACGCTCCTTAAGGTCGGCATAGTCGCTGATGGTTACGGTTGGCATCTGTGTGTTGTTGGCATCGAGCATCTGCTCGAGCGAGGCAAGACCCATAAAGGTGGCGTCGGTGTTTTCGCCAATGATGATGAGCTGTGCCACACCATCGTGGGCATTGGTGAGCGATAGCACATGGCGGTCGAACTTGCCACTCTTGGTGAGCACGCTGAGGTTCAAGCCTATCTTGTTGGCAGCAGCTTTAGGCAGTCCGTTGGCATTAGCCACGCCAAGATATATGTTCGACAATGTCGATGATGCTGCACTCGATGTTGTTGCCGTGAAGCCATGCTCAGCGAGAATGGTCTTGGCACGCTCAATGGTGTAGCTGTCGATATCGGCATCGCACACTATGTTTACGCTTTTTGTGAATGTAACCTTGGTGCCGGTGCCTGCAGTCTGGCTGTGTGGAACAGGATAGATTGAATATTGTGCACTTGCCGTGAGTGGTAATAATAGTGTGGCGAGTGCAAGGAGTAGTTTTCTTGGTTTCATTTAGTAGTGGTTTTAGGTGTAAATATAAAGATGTGGCAAAATTACAAATATTTTTTGAATAAAATACGCTGCACCTCAGCAATACATTCAAGCAAGCTTGATGATATTACATTCGGTTTGCAGTATTTTTTGAATTAAACCACTCTTACATATCCGTCTTTTCGAGGCTTTGCAGGTTTGGGCTCCATTGTGGCATAGCCCAATGCAATGTGTCCGATGCCCTCATAGTCGCCCTCAATGCCCCATTCTTTGAGCATCTGCTTGCCACGCTCGCTCTCAAACACCTGCTTTGCGCGGTGTATCCAGCATGCTCCTAACCCCACGGCGTGTGCAGCATTGAGCATATTGCCCATCACCAGCGATCCATCGTAGAGATATGTGCTTCTTGTTTTGTCTGCCAGCACCACGATGATTACGGGCGCGTTGTAGAAAGGATCGGCATGAGTGCCCATCACCTCGGCATTCATCTTCGACAGCTCATCGCGCAGCTCTCGATTTTTCACCACCACGATGAGAGGCGATTGCATGCCCATGCCCGTAGGCGCTGCCATGCCAGCCTTTGTGATTTTGTCGATGTCGGTTTGCGAAGGCATCTGGTTGCTATATGCCTTGATGCTTCGGCGTGTGTAAAGTGCTTCTAATGCTTCCATATCATATATGTGTTTATTACAGTAAGTATTATAGAAAGGCGATAGTCAGTCCTGCCATGACGATGCTCACCATCGACATGAGCTTTATGAGGATGTTGAGCGATGGACCCGATGTGTCCTTGAATGGGTCGCCCACGGTGTCGCCCACGATGGTGGCTTTGTGGTTTTCGCTTCCCTTGCCTTCGAAATGCCCCTCTTCAATCATTTTCTTGGCATTGTCCCAGGCACCGCCAGAGTTCGACATGAACACGGCAAGGGTGAAGCCAGCTGCCAAACCGCCAGTGAGAAGTCCAAGCACGCCAGCCACGCCAAGCACTATACCCACAACGATAGGAATGACGATGGCAAGCAGCGATGGTATGATCATTTCGCGCTGTGCACTACGTGTGCTTATCTCTACACACCTGCCATAGTCGGGTGTCTGCTTGCCCTCGAGAATGCCCTTTATCTCGCGGAACTGTCGGCGCACCTCCTGCACCATCGACTCTGCGGCACGTCCCACGGCGCCCATTGTGAGTCCGCAGAAAAGGAATGCTGCCATTGCTCCAAGGAATGCACCCACCAGCACTTTAGGGTTGATAAGGTTCACCTGGAAGAAGTTTATGAAGTCTATCGTGGTTGCATCCGTAGGGTTGAACACGTTGCCTGCCGCATCGACATATTGCTTGCCATTTTCCACGGCACGCACCATGGCAATCTTTATCTCTTCGATATATGATGCCAGCAGTGCCAATGCAGTGAGTGCGGCAGAGCCTATGGCAAATCCCTTGCCCGTAGCTGCCGTGGTGTTGCCAAGAGCATCGAGGGCATCGGTGCGCTCGCGCACCTCCTCGCCCAATGCGCTCATCTCCGCATTGCCTCCAGCATTGTCGGCTATAGGACCGTAGGCGTCGGTGGCAAGTGTTATGCCAAGAGTAGAGAGCATACCAACAGCAGCTATGCCGATGCCATAAAGACCCACGCTAATCGATTTTGCCGATAGCGACATGTCGAAGCCATTGGCGCACAGGTAGCTGAGCATGATGGCAACGGATATGGTTACAACAGGCACCATGGTAGAAATCATTCCCGTTCCAATGCCTTTGATAATCACGGTGGCAGGTCCGGTCTGCGATGCCTCTGCAATCTTCTGCGTAGGCATGTAGCTGTGAGATGTGTAGTACTCTGTTGCCTGACCGATGATGACACCAGCCACCAGACCGCTGATTACGGAGAATGAGAGTCCGAGCCAGCCCTCAATGCCCAGCAGATATAATATTATAAATGTGGCAACGGCAATGAGGGCAGCGCTCACGTTGGTGCCAAGACCTAAGGAGTGGAGTAGCTCCTTCATTGTAGCGCCCTCTTTTGTGCGCACCAAGAAGATGCCTATGAGCGATAGGAATATGCCTATGGCTGCAATTATCATTGGAGCAATGACGGCTCGCAGCTGCATGTCGCCGTTCATGGCAAAAGCAGTGGCACCGAGAGCAGCGGTTGACAGAATCGAACCGCAATAGCTCTCGTAGAGGTCGGCACCCATGCCTGCCACATCGCCCACATTGTCGCCCACATTGTCGGCAATGGTAGCTGGATTGCGAGGGTCGTCTTCGGGGATGTTCGCCTCTACCTTGCCCACAAGGTCGGCACCCACATCGGCTGCTTTGGTATATATGCCGCCACCCACACGGGCAAAGAGCGCCTGTGTAGAGGCACCCATGCCGAAGGTAAGCATCGTGGTGGTGATGGTGACGAGGGCAGTAGCCTCGCCTGCATACACTGCATTAAGAACAATAAACCAAATGGCTATGTCGAGAAGTCCAAGACCCACCACAACAAGACCCATCACGGCACCGCTGCGGAATGCTATCTTCAAACCCTTGTCAAGACTTGTGCGTGCGCCGTTGGCTGTGCGTGCAGAGGCATAGGTGGCTGTCTTCATGCCGAAGAAACCTGCCAGTCCGGAGAACAGACCACCAGTGAGGAATGCAAATGGAACCCATGGATTCTGCACCTTAAGCACATAAGCCATGAAAGCAAAAACTATGGCGAGCACCACGAAAACTATCGTCACCACCTTGTATTGTTGCTTCAGATAAGCCATGGCACCTTTTCTTACGTGTGCCGCAATCTCTTTCATTCTGTCAGTGCCTTCTTCCTCTTTCATCATCGACTGGAAGAAGAACCATGCCATTCCCAATGCTACAACACTGGCTATTGGGATCAGCCAAAAAACTAATGGAATGTTGTTCATAACAATTATGTTTATTAGGTTGATAATAGATTTCTTTAGTTCGTTGCAACCCAACGATTTTGCAAATATATAAAATAAATTTTGATTTTTGAGTTTTGAATTTTGAATTATTCTCGGCTTCGCCTGCGATTTTGAGTTATTCATTTTTGATTTTTCGCTGTTGGAGTCTTTAGGCTGCGAATTCAGAATTCAGAATTCAAAACTGCATTCCTATAGCATGAAGCGGTAGAAGTGGTGTCGTTCTCCTGCTTCTATGCGCAGCAGATAAATGCCCTTTCTCACGCCTTGCAGCGACAAGGTGGCATGGCTGTTGTCGTTAGCGGTGGTTTGCTTTATCAGTCTGCCACCAACATCGTATAGGCTAATGTGCTTGATGTCCTCCGCCCAAATCAATAGCTGTTGTCCTCTATATATGATACTGAATGGATTGTTGGCGGCAGAGCCTGCAATATTGGTAGGAATGTCCTGGTGTATAGTAAGTATGTCGCCACTACGTTTCAGATAATACGAAGGCAGTTGAGGGTTCTTCAGTTCCACGTCGTTGCCGTCTATCTGTCCCATCACTATTATGCGATAGGTGTGTCCATCAATCCATTTCAGACTGCTCTTTCGCAACCAATAGCTGAACAGCGGAATGTCGAATGATGACGATATGCTCACTTCGTCGTTGATGCCTGGCACTTGTGTCTGCTCCATAGTAAGAATGTCTTCGCTCAGCATTGTAACCAAACCTTCGTAGCTACGGCCTTCGGATGTGCGTAGTGCCACACCGAGCTTGAAGTTAGGGATCTTCGACATGTCGATAGTACCCGCTTGCACCCTTTCGTTAGAGTCGTCGGCAAGAAACACCTCAGCCTTTGCCATCAGCGGTTTGTCCTGTGCTTTCAGCACTTCAATGTAGGCAGCATCCTTGTCGTGAATGTTATTGATGGGGTAGGGTTGTGTCTCTGCCTCGTCGGCAAACATCTGAAGCATCACCTCATAACGTCCTGGGGCAAGGTTGCTTGGCAGAGAGAGCACAATGGGTATCTCTGCCTCTGTAAACCCCTCAATATCTGTAGCTCTCTCTGTACGAGTGCTAAGCACCACAGTCTTGTTCTCGTCGAGCAGTTGCACTCGCATATAGCAGTCGCGTGGCACCCCATTGAGGTTCTTCACTGTAAAGAAAGCATGCACTTTGGCCCCTTGCTCTGCTTTGTCGGCAAGCCGTGGTTGACTCATCAGCTGGAAGTGGGCATCGGTGGTGCACATCTCAGCTATTCTGCCACTGCCATCGGTCAGTTCTATCTCTATTACGGGCGCCCTTCTCATTCGGAAAATCTCACCCCATGTGCCATCGTCGTTGCGTGCAATGCACACGGGCACAAGAGTGTAATAGCCATTGGCAAGTCCTTTAACACTTGTCTTTATGCTTTGCGCCTCGTTTATCAGGTAGTCGGTGCCCATATAGCCATCGTGGTCGGCACCATAAATGCGCTGTGTGAGTCCGCCGCTGGCATGGTCGTCGGAGTAAGTCACTCGTCTCATGTTTCCCTCTTCGTCGTACACCGCCACACCGATGTCTCCCTTAAACGGATTTCCCCTGTTCACGAATGAACTCATCTCTATCGTCAGCTCTTGCTTGGGGTCGAAATTCTTGCCTGTCGCTTCTTTCAGCGTTAGTGCTCCGCCCTCATTGAACATAAGTTGTGGCGACGACTCCAATAGTGCGCGATCTATGTCGGGATATTTGCCGTTGTTGGGGTGTGCCAGTATTGCGGTTATGGCGCGGTTGAACGCCAGTGGCTTGCCCTGAAACTCGCTGCCAGTCTGCGACACATTCATATTAGTGAGCGAGTAGTAGGCATCGCCTTGCCCCTCCCATCCAAAGTTCATGTGGAATAGTCCGTTCTCATCGAAGCCGTCAGCCACCCATGCATGCCCAGAAGCCGACCCAGCAGGGCGCCCCTCCAAATACACGGGACATCCGTTTAGCAACTCCTGGCGTAATATTTCGGCAAATCCACTTGTGCCTTCCATCGCCTTTGTCACATAGGCAGCCGTATAGTCGAAGTTATTTTGCAGCGCCTTATAGGCTAACACCCCTTGCGTGCCACTGGCACTCGGCGTGTATTGCATGAACGATGCTATGCCCACATCCCTCATCAGCAATGCCACGGCATTCTCCTGCTCTGTTGTTGCATTAGTGGGATAACGGTAGTCAGTCAGCATGTTTGCCCAGTCGTAGTGCGACTCACTGAAGTCGGCGCTCGCCATAGTGTTATAATAGGTCACCTTATATTCATTTTTGCCATGTCCTTGAGCCGGCCATTGATAGTAGTACATCATCTGTGCCACTGCCGTTGCCACACACCCACTATACGGATAGCCCGTCTTGGCATTAAACGGATGCTCCTGCCCCCATTTGCTTTTCAGCAATGGCTTCACTATTTTTGTGAATAAGCCGGTACGCTTGCTGCTATTTATATCAATCCCTCCTTCTTTCAAAGCCTCAAAAGTTTGTCTATAGCCATCCAAAAGAAAGCGTATGGCAGGGTTGGCATTCAGCGTGTCGAGCGGCTGCTCCGTGCCATACGCCAGCACTTCGCCCATGGCGTCGTCGGCAGCAACCACAACGAAGCCATGTCCATTTGCATCGTTGAATATATAATAAGGCGTCTTTCCCGTTGGTGCAGCTCCAGCCTTATGGCTCTTTGTTTCGTGGCGGCTTGGCAACTTAACGTATCTTTTGGCAATCCTTACTGCTCTTTCTGCATCGATGTCTTTGCCGTAAGCAGGCAGCGATGAAGCAACAAATATACCTACTACAGCAAGCAGCAGACTAATAGCATGTTGACGATAACTATATCTTTTCATAAATTCCGATTTGTGATGTTAATGACAGAATGCAAAGATAGTGCAAATCGAGTGCAATCAAGCTTGCTTGAATTGCCGAGATGCAGCCTATCTTATACAAAGATACAAAAATGTGTGGCTTCGCCATTAGGAATTTTGAATTATTGCCTTCGGCGATTTTGAATTAATGATTTTTGAATTCATAACTCACAACTGATAACTTAAAATATGCGCAGCCTGTCTTATGTAAAATTCAAAAATGAATAACTCACAATGCGCGAAGCGCACAACTCAAAATTCAAAATTCAAAAATCACAAAACACTATAAATCAATATTTTATATATGTGTCTTTTGTTTTTTTAACTAAATTATTCGAGTAATGTGTATGGTTTGTTGCTCTCTTTTCATTATCTTCGCAGCCGTAACCTATAACTTAAAAACATTAGCATGAAACGATTTTACCTAATTGCAGCATTTCTTATGCTTTCTATGTCGGCTATTTACGCTGCCGATTGGATGAAACGTCTGCCCGACAACATCTACATCTCGCAACTCTCATTACCAGGAACCCACGACTCAGGCACAGGCAATGGCGTGGCATTTGCAGCCTTCTCACAATGCCAGGACATTCCCGTTAGCGAGCAGTGGGCAGCAGGCATACGTGCCTTCGACCTCCGCCCGAAGGTTAAGGGCAACTATATTAACATCAATCATGGCATAGCAGCCACCAATCTGCGTTTCGACCACGCACTATTCCTTATCCGCGACTCTTTGGCAGCACACCCATCGGAGTTTGCCGTGGTGCACTATCACTACGACACCGATTTCGACAAAGACAAAGAACAATATCTGCCAATGCTTAAAGCCCTGCTCGAGCGCGACGACATGAAAGACTATCTTGTCTACTTTCGCCGCGACCTTACTCTCGGCGATGTGCGTGGCAAAATGCTCCTGATAAGCCGTCAGGGCTATGCCGACCCACCTTATACAGGTGGATGCATCGGCGGATGGACAAGCAACCTCGACTGGCAACGCCAAAAGGACGGATGGATCATCGGCAAAGACCATAACTACGAAAGCTATGCTCCGCTCTACATGCAAGACTATTATAACACCGACGACAACGAGGCAGGCTTCCAGAAGAAGGTTGCTGCCGTGACACAGCTGCTCGACTGGAGCTATGCCCACTATACCTCAAGTCCCGACAATGTGGTGTGGGTGATGAACTACACCTCGGCCTACCCTGGAAGCATCTGTACTGCCAATGGCTATCGCAAAAATGCCACCTACACCAATGCTGCTGTAATCGACTTCTTCAAGTCGCGTCCGCCCGGACCTACCGGCATCATATTCATGGATTTCTGTGTAGACAAGTCGAATGGCTACAACACACGCGGACAGGAACTCATCAACACCCTCATCGAGAACAACTATAGATGCTTCCCCAACGTTCCAAATGCCATTACAACCAACAATGCTCACTCTCAGCGCCACATCACCGGCATATACTCGCTTAAAGGCAATAAACTTACATCACCGCAGTGTGGCGAAGTGAACATTGTTAAATATTCTGATGGAACAGTAGAAAAAATGATTGTAGGGAAGTAATAAATACCTTAAACAACAATCAGTATCGGCTGCGACGTGGCAGATGATATAAACAAGTGACTCTTCAGATAAAATGTCATTACAATTTTATCTGAAGAATCACTTGTGAAGAACGACCGAAAGAACGACTTAAAACGACCTAAAATAGCCGAACAAAGAAATATGTTTGCCACTTTTAACAGTATGCTCGTTTCTTCCTTAGAGCCTCTTGTCTCTACGTTCACCGACCGTCAGCAGGAAATTCTAAATGAGTCTGGCTATTCCGACTTGATGCGAAACAGTAGCCAAATCATCAATTGCGCCATGCTTCTTTCGCTTGGTTATATCCGTGAGGCTACGACTTATGCTGAATCATGTGGCGGTGGTGGCTCGCCTGGCTCTGGTTGGGGACGTGACAAGGATGAAGACGATGATCATTGGTGGCGCAGGTGCATCGCCGTGTCGGCTGCGATGATGCGACCAGCGAAGTATCGGATGCGACGTGGACGTTGAAAATGATGAGCCCAAATGTTCAA
>CAKQAD010000010.1 GCA_934215545.1 uncultured Prevotella sp. | reverse complement strand
ATAAGCTTTGTCATTACGCCACCCATTGTCTCGATACCGAGAGTAAGAGGAGTAACGTCGAGCAATACGATGTCGCCCACGCCGTTTTCCTTGTTGAGGATAGCGCCCTGGATAGAAGCACCTACTGCCACCACCTCGTCGGGGTTAACGCCCTTTGAAGGCTCCTTGCCGAAGTAGTTCTTAACGAGTGTCTGCACGGCAGGTATACGGCTTGAACCACCTACGAGGATTACCTCATCGATGTCGCTTGTCTGGAGCTTAGCATCGCGGATAGCGTTCTGGCAAGGTACGAGACATGCCTGGATGAGGTTGTGTGCCAACTGCTCGAACTGTGAGCGTGTGAGAGTTTTTACCAAGTGCTTTGGCACTCCGCCCTCTGCTGATATGTAAGGCAGGTTGATTTCTGTAGATGTGGTGCTTGAGAGCTCGATTTTTGCTTTCTCGGCAGCCTCTTTGAGGCGCTGCATGGCCATAGGATCTTTAGAGAGGTCGATGCCTTCGTCGGCCTTGAAGCCCTGGATAAGCCAGTCGATGATTACCTGGTCGAAGTCGTCGCCACCAAGGTGTGTATCGCCATTGGTAGAGAGCACCTCGAACACGCCACCGCCGAACTCGAGGATAGAGATATCGAATGTACCGCCACCGAGGTCGAATACGGCAATCTTCATATCCTTATTTGCCTTGTCTACGCCATAGGCGAGAGCAGCAGCTGTTGGCTCGTTAACGATACGGCGCACGTTGAGGCCTGCAATCTGTCCTGCCTCCTTTGTTGCCTGACGCTGTGAGTCAGAGAAGTAAGCAGGTACGGTGATAACGGCGTCGGTCACTTCCTGTCCGAGGTAGTCCTCAGCGGTCTTCTTCATTTTCTGGAGCACCATTGCTGAGATTTCCTGTGGAGTGTATTTGCGTCCGTCGATGTCTACTCGTGGGTAGCCACCTTCGTTTACAACGCTGAATGGAACACGTGTCACCTCTTTAGAGCACTGCTCATAGGTCTCGCCCATGAAGCGCTTGATAGAGTAAACGGTGTTCTTCGGGTTGGTGATAGCCTGACGCTTTGCAGGGTCGCCCACCTTACGCTCGCCGTCCTTTACGAAGCCAACGACTGAAGGAGTTGTGCGCTTGCCTTCGCTGTTGGCAATTACTACTGGTTCGTTGCCCTCAAACACGGCAACACAAGAGTTTGTTGTACCTAAGTCGATTCCAATAATCTTTCCCATAGTTGTATATTTTTTTATTTTTATTCTGTATATAATATAATGTGTGATTGTCGACCTGTAGGCATCGTTCTATGCGTGTGCCGTCGGTCTTCGCTTTCTAATATACAAATGGCGTGCCAAAAAGATATTTTGATTGTCGTTACTGACATTCGTTATGACATTATGGCAGATAACAAATCCCCGTACTCAGTGCGCTGAGTACGGGGATTTGTTGAGTTTTGAGTTTTGAGTTTTGAATTTTGAGTTGTGCGCTTTGCGCATTCTGATTTTTGAATTTTGATTTTTGAGTTTTGAATTCGCAGCTCAAAACGCCAACAGCGATAATTCAAAAATGAATAATTCACAATCGCAGGCGAAGCCGAGAATAATTCAAAATTCAAAATTCAAAACTCAAAAATTACTTATTGTCCTGTATAAGGTTTTCGCCTGTCATGTCGGCTGGTTGTTCCAGTCCCATGATGTGGAGTATTGAAGGTGCCACGTCGGCGAGTCGTCCGTCTTTCACTGTTGCCGAGTTGTTGTCGGTGACATAGATGAAAGGCACAGGGTTGAGTGAGTGTGCGGTGTTAGGAGTGCCATCGGCGTTGATAGCGTTATCGGCGTTGCCGTGGTCGGCAATGATGATAGTCTCGTAGTCGTTGGCCTTTGCAGTCTCTACCACTTCCTTCACGCAGTTGTCGATGGCGTGTACGGCCTTAGCGATAGCGTTGTAGATGCCGGTGTGTCCCACCATGTCGCCGTTGGCAAAGTTCACCACGATGAAGTCGTACTCCTGAGTCTTGATAGCTCCCACGAGTTTGTCTTTCACTTCGTAGGCGCTCATCTCTGGCTTGAGGTCGTAGGTAGCCACCTTTGGTGAAGGCACCAGTATGCGGTCTTCGCCCTCGTATGGAGTCTCGCGTCCGCCGTTGAAGAAGAATGTAACGTGAGCATACTTCTCTGTCTCGGCGGTGTGCAGCTGTCGCTTGCCCTGCTTAGAGAGATACTCTCCAAGAGTGTCCATTACGTTCTCCTTAGGGAAGAGAATGTGTACGCCCTTGAACGAAGCATCGTAAGGAGTCATGCAATAATACTGCAGATCCTTGATGGTGTGCATGCCATCGTCGGTATGGTCGGTTTGTGTGAGCACTTCGGTTAGCTCCTTAGCGCGGTCGTTGCGATAGTTGATGAATATTATCACATCGCCCTCTTCGATTTTGCCGTCAACGTTAGCATTGCAGATAGGCAGTATAAACTCGTCGGTTACGCCCTCGTCGTAGCTTTCCTGCATAGCCTTCACCATGTCGTTGGCCTGCTTTCCCTTGCCCTCTACGAGCAGGTCGTAAGCTTCCTTCACGCGGTTCCAGCGCTTGTCGCGGTCCATAGCATAGAAGCGTCCCACGATGCTTGCTATGTGTGCGCCGTTGTTCTGGCAGCACTCCTGCACCTGCTCGATGAATCCCTTGCCTGACTTAGGGTCGGTGTCGCGTCCGTCCATGAAACAGTGTACGAACACCTTGTCGAGGTTGTATTCCTTACCTATTTCGATGAATTTAAACAGGTGGTTGAGTGATGAGTGCACGCCGCCAGTAGATGTAAGACCCATGATGTGCAGCTTCTTGCCAGTCTTCTGTGCGTAGCTGTAAGCGTTAATGATTTCCTGGTTCTTCAGGATAGAGCCGTCCTTGCAAGCACGGTTAATCTTAACGAGGTCCTGGTAAACGATGCGTCCGGCTCCGATGTTCAGGTGTCCCACCTCAGAGTTGCCCATCTGTCCTTCGGGCAGACCCACGTCTTCGCCGCAAGTGAGCAGTTGTGAGTGTGCGCTTACTGCAGTGAGATAATCAAGATAAGGAGTTGGTGTGTTGTAGATAACGTCTCCCTTGCCATGCTGGCCGATGCCCCATCCGTCGAGGATCATCAATAAAGCTTTCTTTGCCATAATATGTCTTATGTTATTATATATATAATGTATATCTTTTATGTTTGTGCAAAGTTACTATATTTTTTTCTCTAATTGTATAAATCGCGATAGAAAAAATATAGTGACAGTGTGTGCCGTATGTTCGTGTCAGTCGTTGTGCATCATTACGGCTCCGAGTTGTTTCTTTCCGTCCATCATAATCTTCAGTGGTTTGTCAAATCTCACCACCCTCACATGTTCTGTCTCCATTACGGCAGGCATATTGTCGAGCACTGCCTTGCGAAACAGTCCCTGCTTTCGGTTTTCGTCGACGGTGAAGTAGCCCACTCCAAACGAGGTGAGGTTTTGGAAGAAGTGTGTGCCTTGGCTTGGGTCCACCCGATAGTTTTTCAGTGCCACCTCCACGATCACCTTTGCAGCGCTTATGTGTGGCCATTTCACGGGTATTCCAAGCCACGGGTCGCTCGACCCCCATCGTCCTGGTCCCACGAGCACATATCCCTGTGCCTGGTCCAGGTAGCAGTGGTTTATCTTCTCTATCTCGCGTGCTATGGCAGGGTTGTCGGCAGCTGTAAACTGGTCGTCGGTCTTCACATACACCACATCCGTCACCTCTTCGCTGACGCCATGTCCCAGCGAGTTTTCCGAGCGCACTATGCAGTCAGTGTCGGGCACGGCGCTTATGTCCTCGTCGAGCATTTGCTTTGAGTCTACGATAGGGCGTATCTGCAGCAGATACAGTCTGCCGTTGCGGTCGGCGTCGATGTTGCATGCAAACTCAATCTCCACGGGTCGTCGCATAGCCTCTGCTCCGTAGCGCATAGACATCTGCAGCAGTTCTGGCAGTGGGAACACCCCTTGTTGCAGCACCCCGGCAAAGCTAATCACCTTGCGTCCGCCCTCGTATATGCCGTCGCGTATCACCTGGTCGTAGGGGTCGTAGGTAGAAGCAATATATTGCAGCGACTCGTCGTGTTCAGCCTCTTTCACCTTCAGGTTCAGAATGTTGAATCCATCGTCCACTTTAAAGTCGTTGCCCACATGTTTTGTGTCGAGCGCATAGAATCTTGTCTGTGTCTCGCGCAGAGCCATTTCCAGTTCGCTTGTCTGCAGCACCTGGTGCGGGTGATAAGGCGACACGCGCAGCGTCTGTCCGCCGTCCACGATATATTTTCCCAGTCCGAGTGCCAGCGATGCTATGCCATCCTCTGCCTTTTCGTCGCCGATGGGGTAGTAGTTGATCGACCGCAGCACACCCGATATGTTTGGATAGTATCTGTCGTCGTATTGTTTGCCCACCACTTCTTGCAGTATCACCGCCATCTTCTCCTGGTCGATCACGTTGCTTGTGGCAGTCATGTATGCCTTCGAGTCGCGATAGAACACCGAGGCATACACCCCCTTTATGGCACACTCCAGCATTTCGAGCATAGCCTGCTTGTTGTCGAGGCATGGAATCATATAGGTGGAGTAGATGCCGGCAAAAGGCTGGTAGTGAGCATCTTCGAGCAGCGACGACGAGCGCACGGCAATAGGGCTTCGTGTGGCGTCGAAGAATGTCAGGAAGTCGGCTGTGAGTGTATCTGGCAGGTCAGCTTTCAGGAAGTGTTGCAATATCTCATCGTCGGAGGCATCGCCCAGCGCCACCTGATACAGGTTGTTCTGCTCCATAAACTGGTCGAAGATATCGGTGCATAGCACCACTGTCTTCGGAATTTGCACTGTAGCCCCTTCGAGCGAGTTAAACTCAGGGTGTGTCTTTATCACATTGTCGAGAAACGCCAAGCCACGTCCCTTGCCACCCAGCGAGCCTTCGCCGATGCGTGCAAAGTGCGAGTAGGCATCGAACTTCATGCGGTCGAACACCGCCACCACTCCAATATTCTTCATGTGTCGGTATTGCACTATGGCATCGAAGATAATCTCCCTGTGTGCAGTGATGTCTTGCAGTCGTTCCCATGTAATCTTCTTCAGATATTCCGACACAGGGAATATGGCTCTTGCCGACAGCCATCGACTCATGTGGTTGCGTGAGATATGATAGAGCATGGAGTCGTCGGGGATGTTGAAGATATTGTCTTGCAGCTCCTTGAGGCTATGTATGCGCATTATCTCCTGCTTGGTGTTAGGGTCGCGGAATATGAAGTCGCCAAATCCCATGTGTTCTTCGAGCATCTTTCTGAGGTCGAGCGACATCTTCTTCGAGTTCTTGTCGACATATCGGAACCCCTCTGCCTCTGCCTTCTGCCTGTTGTCAGCCTCGGAGCTTTCTATTATCAGTGGCACGAAGGGGTCGTTGGTTCTAATGTCGTGCAGCAACTTCAGTCCTGCCTCGCTATCCTTCTCGCCTCCCACGGGAAAGCGCACGTCGCTAATCACTCCCAGCACATTGTCGGCATAGCGTGTGTAGAGTGTCATTGCCTCTTCGTAGTTGCGTGCCAGCACCACCTTTGGGCGTCCTCGCATGCGCAGTGTTGCCGCATGTCGGTTGAGCGCTTCTGTGGAGAATCGCTTGCTTTGTGCCAAGATATAGTTATATAGGTTGGGCAGTATGGAGCTATAGAATCGTATGCTATCCTCCACGAGCAGTATCATCTGCACTCCTCCCTCTTTGATGTCGTGGTCGAGGTTCATCTTGTCCTCTATGAGTTTTATTATCGACAGTATAAGGTTGGTGTTGCCCAGCCAGCAGAACACATAGTCGAATATTGACAGGTCTTCGTTTTCCATGCGTTTTGTTATGCCATGCGAGAACGGTGTCAGCACCACGCAGTGAATGTCGGGAAACTCCGCTTTTATGTCGTGTGCCACGCTGAAGGCATCGTTGTCGGCATTGCCAGGCATACATATCACAAGGTCGATGTTCATGGTTCGCAACATTCGTCGTGCCTCTTCGGTGGTGCTCACCTGCGTGAAGGTGGGCGGATAGCGCAGTCCCAGCTCCACATATTCGTTGTATATCTTCTCCTCCACGCGTCCGTCGTCTTCGAGCATAAAGGCATCGTATGGGTTTGCCACGATGAGCACGTTGTATATGCGTCGCATCATCAGGTTGACGAAGGTAACATCTTTGAGATAGAATTTCTGATATTCCTGTGGTATCATGTCGTTAGGTTTTTAAATCTTATTTACAAAGATAGTGGTTTTATTTGTCACACGTTGTCGTGTTTGGTGGAAAAGTGCTACCTTTGCACAATAAAAAAACACATATACAACAATGAATGTAGCAATAGTAGGTGCGAGTGGCGCCGTAGGTCAGGAGTTCCTGCGCATACTCGCCGAGAGAAATTTCCCCATCGACAACTTGGTGCTCTTTGGTTCTGAGCGTTCAGCCGGCACCAAATACACCTTCCGTGGCAAGGAATATGAGGTTAAGCTCCTGCAGCACAACGACGACTTCCGCAACATCGACGTGGCGTTCACATCGGCTGGTGGCGGCATCTCTAAAGACTTTGCCGACACCATCACCAAGCATGGAGCGGTGATGATCGACAATTCCAGTGCTTTCCGCATGTGCGACGATGTGCCTTTGGTGGTGCCCGAGGTTAATGCTGCCGACGCCCTCAACCGTCCGCGTGGCATCATTGCCAATCCCAACTGCACCACAATCATGATGGTGGTAGTGCTGAAGCCCCTTGAGGAGCTCAGCCACATCAAGCGCATCCACGTGTCGAGCTATCAGAGTGCCAGCGGCGCTGGTGCTGCTGCCATGGCAGAGCTGCAGCAGGAGTATGAGGAGATTGTCAATGGCAAGCCCGTCACAGTGAGCAAGTTCCCTCATCAACTGGCTTACAATGTGATTCCACAGATCGATGTGTTCACCGACAACGGCTACACCAAGGAAGAGATGAAGATGTATAACGAGACACGCAAGATTATGCACAGCGACGTGCGCTGCTCTGCCATGTGTGTGCGTGTTAGTTCGCTGCGCTCACACTCTGAGAGCGTATGGATAGAGACCGAGCGTCCGCTCACCGTTGAGGAGGCACAGCGTGCCATCGCTGCTGCTCCAGGCTGCTCGCTCTGCGACGACCCTGCCAACCTCGTTTATCCTATGCCGCTCGACACAGCCGGCAAAGACGATGTGTTCGTAGGACGTGTGCGCAAGGATCTTGCCGACGACTGCGGCCTCACCCTCTGGCTCTCTGGCGATCAGATTCGCAAGGGCGCTGCCCTCAATGCAGTGCAGATTGCAGAGTATCTACATTCTGTAGGCGAGCTTGGATAGTAAGTAGGCTTTAGCGATATTTCCTGTTTCGGGGACAAAGAAAAAGTCGGGACAGATTATTATCGTTCCGAATATATATAAAAAAAGGAAGACGTTGTAGAGTAGGTTCTACAACGTCTTCCTTTTTTTATTGCTTACGCCCAACGGCAGCGATTAGCCGTTGGGCGTAATGCCATTATGTTTTTTGTGTGTGGATTATTTCACAACATACTTCTTGCCGCCCTGCACATAAATGCCAGGAGCGAGGCTGCGGAGTGAGTTGCCCACGCACTGTCCCTGCAGGTTGTAAACAGGAGCTGTGGTGTTGCCCTCAATGCCGTTGATGGCGTTGATGCCAGTCTCCACGCCGTCGATGTTTGCACGCAATTCAGCAGGCTTGGTGTTTGCAGGCACTTCGAAGTAAACGCGCATACCCTTCATCTTAGCCGAATTCTGTTGAGGCTTCTTGAATTCGTTGTTGGTAGAAAGGAATAGACGTGATCCATCCTCTGCCAGCTGAATGGCGTTGTATGTTCCCACCATGTAGAATTGTCCTTCGCCAACCCTATTATTCTTCTTGGCATCAGCCACTGTCTGCACGCCGTTGAATGTCAGGTCGCCAGTAGTAGTGTTAGCAGGCTTCACGAGGTAAGGCTTGCCAGCCTCGATGCTCTCAGCGCTCTTGAAGTTCATTGTTGAAGTTCCCGACATGCTGTCGAATGTGCGGAGCTGTGTGCCCTCGCCCCATGTAGTATTGATCTCTTCTGCTGATATAGCGAAAGGCACGCAGAATGTGTTCCAGCTGCCAGTAACCAGGGTGCTACGCTTCAATGTCACGTTAGCATTCTCGTAGCTCTCAACAATGTTGTTATCGCTTGTCTCGTAGAAGATGTAGTCCTTGGCTTTAATTTCTGTCACTTTCACCTCATCAAGGAAGAAACGTTGTTCTCCATCGCTACATGAGAAATCTATAGTAAATGGCGACGAAGCCTTAACTATCATTTCTACATTGTCGAACTTACTATCGCTTGGAGTAAGTGTGAAAGATTTTGCAAAGCTGCCATTATATCCTAATGTTCCATTGTTAATGGTTATTGTCACATTTGATTTGTCGCCACTCCATGAAGCAATGTTGAATGTAAGCTGGGCTACTTTGTTAATGGTGATGCTTGGTGAGGTTACGTTGCCACCGTAGCTGCCAGAACCAATCTTTATACATTGTGCTGCTGCGTTTGTTTTTGCTTCAGTCCAACCTGTAATGTCGTATTTTGCGTCAAGAGATCCTGTTCCTTTGAACTGTCCGTCGTTTCCGCCTTTACCATCACATTTGTTGAACGATTCATAGAATACAACCTTTCCATCGGTCACTACCAATTTGCATGTAGCAGTGGCAGGCTTATAGGTGTCATTGCCTTCGAACTTAGCGGTGATGGTATATTCGCCTGGCTCATATATCTGCGCTACGCCAGTATTTTCATCGATTTTTGCATTTTCAGAAGTTGGAGTGATAGAGTATTTCACTGCCACAGTATAAGGATTGGTAAGGTGGTCAGCACTTTTGAATTCAATATTGTTAACATCGAAGTCGATAGTCGCAGGATTGAAAGCAAGCTCTGGGTCTTTGAGGTTGCTGGTGTTTATCACAGTATAGTAGTCGGAAGAAGCCTCGTAGGTTTCGTTGCCGTCTTTGATGCCAGCGTAAATCTTTGCTTCGGTGTCGAATACGGTGCCGAAGGTGAGGGTGCCATTGGTGCCAACTTTTACAACATCTTCGTTGTCGCTCCAATATTCTATTTCGCTCTGTGCCTCAGTAGGGGTTACTGTTGCTTGAGGAGCCTCGAAGCCATCAAGCACGCCATTAACAAAGGTGAATTTCTTCTTAGAGTTGTCACCGAATGTCGTGTATGTGGTAGTTTTCGTAGAAGCAGGAGTATAATTTATTGTTACGGTTTTAATGATATGTGATTTCGTATCCGTTGTGCTAGTTAATAGTAAAGTCACATCTCCTGATGATTCACCCTTAATAGTGTATGTTGAGGATGTCTTTGTGAGTGATATTGCTTTGTCATATTGTGTGCCACCTACTTTTATAGTTACTGTTTTACCAGTACCCCTATTAGTATAAGCAACAATAGAAATAGAATTTATTACAGCACCAGATTCGCTAAGAGTTGCGGTTAATGTGACTGGCGCACTTGGTTTTACAGCCCAATACATACCATTCTTTGTTTGATCAGTTGTGGTTGGGTCGGAACTATATTTCCAGGTCACAGCGCAATCTCCTGTTGATTTACAAGAAGCTGCATCTTTACCCAGAGTACAGACTACGGATTTAGAATTAGTCTGTGCCCATGCCCCTGTCCATACAGCCATGAGCAGGGCAATAAATAAAAATCGTAAATGTTTAGTCATAATTTTAAATTTTTATTTTAATTATTCTGAATAAAATGTTGTTGCGGATAGTTTCCGCCCTATCGTATTTGCAATTTTTTGCATTATTTTTTGATTTTCAATGCAAAATTACTCCAAGATTATTACAAAAACAATACTATTACATTAAATAATGTAAAAAAATGTATTTCTGCAGGGTTTTAAAGCGTTCCTGCGATGTATATATGGGTTTTGCGGAAAAATGTAATGAAAATGTAATGAAAAGGGAGGGCGTATGTAGCTGGTAATGTGTATCTTTGCAGAAGATAGGCTGCGCCTCAGCAAAACGCTCAAGCAAGCTTGGCGTTCTGTGTTCGGCTTGCGCTATCTTTGCAAATGATCGGTAAAAACTCATATAATGGAACAAAACAAAAGAATTCTTGTTGTTGACGATGAGCAAGACTTGCTCGAAATCCTGAAGTTCAACCTTGAGATGGAGGGCTATGAAGTGTCTACGGCACAGTCGGCAGAAGATGCGCTGCTCATGGACATCGCCTCGTTCAACCTGCTGCTTCTCGATGTGATGATGGGCGGCATGTCGGGATTTGCTATGGCACGAAAGCTGAAAGACAATCCCGCCACGGCACATGTGCCTGTGATATTCCTCACCGCACGCGACACCGAGAACGACACCCTAACAGGATTTAACCTGGGCGCCGACGACTATATTGCCAAGCCGTTCTCTATACGCGAGGTGCTCGTAAGGGTGCGCGCCGTGCTGCGCCGCACTGCCACCGACAACGATGCCGACCAGCCTCATGTGCTTAGCTATCAGGGCATAGTGATGAACATGGATAATAAAACGGTGACAGTAGATGGCAACGACGTGCCATTCACAAAAACCGAATTCGAACTGCTGCACCTGCTGCTGAGCGAGCGTGGCCGCGTGTTCTCACGACAGGAGCTTATCGACCGCGTATGGCCAAAGGATGTGTTGGTGCTCAACCGCACCGTCGACGTGAACATAACACGAATGAGAAAGAAAATCGGCAACTATGCCAAGTGCATCGTCACACGACTGGGCTTCGGATACTATTTCGATTTTTGAATTTTGAGATGCGCCGTGGGCGCAATTTTGAGTTTTGAGTTTTGAATTATTCTCGGCTTCGCCTGCGATTTTTGAATTTTGAATTTTGAATTATCGCTGTTAGCGTTTTTAGACTGCAAATTCAAAAATGAATAATTCACAATCGGCGTAGCCGACAATTCAAAACTCAAAACTCAAAAATGCGCGAAGCGCACAACTCAAAACTCAAAATTCAAAACTCAAAATTGCCGAAGGCAACAACTCAAAATTCAAAATTCAAAATTCAAAACTTGTAATGAATCGACTATCGGTAGGCACAAAGCTTTATGCCAGCGTGATGGCGGTGTTCCTTGCCTTCGCTGTGGCATTTATAGTGTTTCAGCAGAACCGCGAGAAACAGTATAAGATAGACACGCTGAATATGAGGCTGCAAAACTATAATGTGGGCATGATGGACTATTGCCGCACCATAGGACATCAGCCCACAGAGAGCGAGCTCAACCACTATGTGCTCACGCACTACATGCCCCACCTACGCGTCACGCTGATAACGCCAAAAGGACGCGTGGTCTACGACAACCTACTGAAAGACTATAGCCATATTGCCAACCATGCGAGCCGACACGAGGTGGCAGCGGCACTGCTACATGGCAATGGCTCTACCGTGGAGCGTAGCAGCAACACCGTGAAGGGCGACTATTTCTATTCTGCCACCTACTTCAGTCGCGACAGCATGATAGTGCGCTCGGCACTGCCTTACACCACCGACTTGGTGAAGTCGCTGCAAGCCGACCAGCACTACCTGTGGTTTGCACTTGGCGCCGTGCTGCTGCTTACAGTGATTCTATACCGCTTCACCAAGCGCCTGAGCGACAACGTGCGTAAGCTGCGCACCTTTGCGTGGCGTGCCGACCACGGCGAGTCGCTCGACACGGCACAGCTGGTGGCTTTCCCTGCCGATGAACTGGGCGAGATAGCCGAGAGGATAATAAAGATATATAAGCGGTTGCAGACAACACGCCGCGAACAGGATGTGCTGAAACGACAGCTCACACAAAACATAGCCCACGAACTGAAGACACCTGTGGCGAGCATACAGGGCTATCTGGAGACGATAATAGAAAATCCCGACATCAACGACTCCATGCGGCAGCAGTTCATCAACCGCTGCTACGCACAGAGCCAACGGCTCACCTCGCTGCTGCAAGACATCTCCGTGCTCAACCGCATGGACGATGCTCCCGACCTAACCAGCTACGAGCGCGTCAGCATAAACGATATTGTCGACGGCATACAGCGTGCCACGGCACTGCAGCTGCAGCAGAAGAACATGACATTCTGCTGCCACATGCCCAAAGATGTGGTGGTGCGGGGCAATGCCAGCTTGCTTTATAGCGTGTTCCGCAACCTCACCGACAATGCCATTGCCTATGCCGGCACCGGCACCACCATAACACTCACTGCCCACGTCGACGACGAAGTGAGTGGCGGACGCCGCCACTGGCACTTCTGCTTTGCCGACAATGGTGTGGGCGTGGCTGCCGAACATCTGCCACGACTCTTCGAGCGCTTTTATAGGGTAGACAAGGGGCGCTCGCGCAAAATGGGGGGCACAGGTCTCGGACTGGCAATCGTCAAGAATGCCGTGCTGCTGCATGGCGGCAGCATAAGCGTACACAATGCCGAAAGTGGTGGTCTGTGCTTCGACTTTATTCTTAGCGAGTGATTTATATCCCAGGATTTTTCTGTCCTGGGATTTTTTTTGTCCCGAATTTTTTTTAGTCCCGAATTAGAGAATTAGAGAATTTTTCTTTACTCTGTTTGTCCCGATATATTTTTTTGTCCCGAGATTTGTCGAAGACCCACTGACCAACGGGAAGTAATTAGAGAATCAGAGAATTTTTCTTTATTCTGTTTGTCCCGATATATTTTTTTAGTCCCGAGATTTGTCGAAGACCCACTGACCAACGGGAAGTAATTAGAGAATTAGAGAATTTTTCTTTACTCTGTTTGTCCCGATATATTTTTTTAGTCCCGAATTAGAGAATTAGAGAATTTTTCTTTATTCTGTTTGTCCCGATATATTTTTTTTGTCCCGAATTAGAGAATTTTAGCGCTGACGCATTTGAGATTTAGCTAAGATGCACCCTACAGTCAAGCACATTGTGCTTGACAAAAATTCTCTAATTCTCTAATTCGGGACAAAAAAATATCGGGACAGAAAAAATCCCGAGACGGAAGAGGTCTCGGGATTAAATTTATGTACGATGATATATTATTTGCTGAGAGTAAGTTCAATGACCTTGTCTACATCCACAGGCACACTGTCGAGGCTCAGCATGATGCCACCCTCGCATTTGCGCATGGCGATGGGCTTGCGGCTCACGAAGTCGACGGCACGCTTCACGCCATGCTTGCCAGTGGGCAGGAATAGCGAGCGGTCTTGCAGCTTTAGCAGATGCACAAACAGGCGGTTGCCCTTTTGTGTTGTCACGCCCCAGTCGTGAGGCGCTATAAATCCTCCGCGTGTGCCATAGATAGTTTCGCCATAGGTGTTCATCCATTCGCCCACCTCTTTAAGTCGGCTCACTGCCACGGCAGGCAGGCATCCATCGGGTTGCGGACCGATGTTCATCAGCAGGTTGGCATTGCGTCCGGCAGCCCCCACGAGATAGTGTATCAAGGTGTTTGCCGACTTATAGTCCTGGTCGGTAATCTTATATCCCCACATGCCATTCATTGTTTCGCATGTTTCCAGAGGTAGCTGCGATATCGACTGTCCCGACAATCCGGCAGTGTTCTGGCCTGGCAGGTCGCGCTCAAACATCTGGAAGTCTTCGCCAGGGTTAGGCGTGCTATGATGGTTGTTGCCGATGAGGCATGCAGGCTGCAGCTTATGAATAAGGGCATACTGCTCCGGCAGTCGCCAGTCGAAGGAAGGGTTCTCGTCCTGATCCCACCAACCATCGAACCAGATGGCACCCACCTTGCCATAGTTGGTGAGCAGCTCCGTGAGCTGGTTGTTCATAAACGTATAGTAAGAGTCCCAGTTCTGCTTGTCTATGGGGCGTCCCGTGCCCCTGCCTGTTCGTCCCAGAGGCGCATCCTCACGATACCAGTCGATGTGCGAGTAGTACAGGTGCAGGTCGATGCCCTGGCGGTGGCACTCGTCGGCAAGCTCCTTCACGATGTCGCGCTTGAAAGGTGTGGCATCCACAATGTTATAGTCGGAATATTTGGTGTGAAACATCGAGAAGCCCTCGTGGTGGCGCGTGGTGAAGCAGATGTATTTGGCGCCCGCCGCCTTTATTGCCGACACCCACTCCTTGGCATTGAAGCGTGAGGGATAGAAGCCCCCTGCCAACTTCTCATACTCCTTATAGTTAAGGTCTTTATTGGTCATGGTCCACTCGCCTGTGGCAAGCATGCTATACAAGCCCCAGTGCAGGAAAATGCCAAACTTCTCGTCCTGGAAGTGCTGACGAGCCTCGATGTTCTCTGGTGCCGGTGTGTAGGATGCCGGCACTTGAGCCTGGGCGGTGCCCATGGTGAATGCTAAAATAGCAGTAGAAAGCAATTTTTTCATTATTTATTATTGTTGACTGGTAAAAACATTATATTTGCCATACCCCTACAAAATTACGCAAACTATTCTGAAAACAGGGCCGTTATTCGGGAATTTTGTCTAAATTTGCAATTATATATGGGCGTTATGCGTGCAATAAGCGTACCCTATAGTGGAATAAAAACATTTAATATTTCATGAACAACGACAATTTCGCACTTTTAAACAAGATAAACTATCCGCAAGACCTGCGGCAGCTCAGCGTTGATGAGTTGCCTGAGCTTTGCGACGAATTGCGTCGCGACATAGTGGAAGAGCTGTCGGTAAATCCCGGTCACCTGGCATCGTCGCTCGGTGTGGTGGAGCTTACAGTAGCGCTGCACTATGTGCTCAACACCCCCTACGACCGTATTGTGTGGGATGTGGGGCACCAAGCCTATGGCCACAAAATTCTCACCGGCCGTAGAGACACCTTCTGCACCAACCGCAAGCTGCATGGCGTGCGTCCATTTCCCTCGCCATTGGAGAGCGAGTACGACACCTTCACCTGCGGCCATGCATCCAACTCCATCAGTGCAGCCCTCGGCATGGCAGTGGCAGCAAGCCACAACAACGAAGTCGACCGCCATGTGGTGGCGGTGATTGGCGACGGAGCAATGTCGGGCGGATTGGCATTCGAAGGCCTTAACAACGTGTCGTCGTCGCCCAACAACCTGCTCATCATCCTCAACGACAACGATATGAGCATCGACCGCGCCGTGGGCGGCATGGAGAAATATCTACTCAACCTCGACACCAATGCCACCTACAACCGTCTGCGCGACAAGGCATCGCAGTGGCTGCGCTCCATGGGCTATCTCAACGAAGACCGCCGCAAGGGCATCATACGCCTTAACAACGCCCTGAAGTCGGCACTGGCACACCAGCAGAACATCTTTGAGGGCATGAACATACGCTACTTCGGACCCTTCGACGGCAACAACGTTACAGAGCTTGTGCGCATATTGCAACAGCTCAAGGACATGCGTGGTCCCAAGCTGCTGCACCTGCACACCGTAAAGGGCAAGGGCTATAAGCCTGCCGAGGAGCAAGCCACGATATGGCACGCACCTGGAAAGTTCGACCCCGAGACCGGCGAGCGCATCAGCACAGCATCTGCCGACGACTCGCTGCGCTATCAAGACGTGTTCGGACTGACACTCGTGGAGCTCGCAAAGCACAACCCAAAGATTGTGGGCGTGACACCTGCCATGCCCACAGGCTGCTCGCTCGACATTATGATGCGCGAGATGCCCGACCGAGCCTTCGATGTGGGCATTGCCGAAGGACATGCCGTGACCTTCTCGTGCGGCATGGCTAAAGACGGGTTGCAGCCATTCTGCAATATATACAGTGCCTTTGCACAGCGCGCCTACGACAATATCATTCACGATGCGGCAATACTCAACCTGCCAGTGGTGTTCTGTTTCGACCGCGCCGGACTCGTGGGCGAAGACGGTCCAACACACCATGGCGTGTTCGACATCAGCGCCCTGCGCCCCGTGCCCAACATCACGCTGTGCTCGCCGATGGACGAGTGCGAGCTGCGCCACATGATGTACACCGCCCAGCTGCCTGGTCATGGCACCGTGGTGATACGCTATCCGCGTGGCAAGGGAGTGAAGAAGAGCCAATGGCAGTGCGCCTTCACCGAGCTCGAGGTGGGCAAGGGCCGCTGCCTTACCGAAGGCACCGATGTGGCAGTGCTCAGCTATGGTCCCGTGGGCAACGACGTGCAGACAGCCATTGCCCAGTTGCATGCCGAAGGCAGCACTCTGAGCGTGGCACACTACGACATGCGCTTCTGCAAGCCACTCGACGAGACACTCCTCGCCACCATTGCCGATAGGTTTAAAGCCATAATAACAATAGAAGACGGCCAGCGCCAAGGCGGCTTCGGCAGCGCCGTGCTCGAATGGATGAGCGACAACGGCAAGGCAGTGCGTGTGGTGCGCATGGGCTTGCCCGACGCCTTCGTCGAACACGGCACCGTGAGCCAGCTGCACCATATAGCAGGCATCGACGTTGACGCCATAAAGACAACAATAAAGCAAACATCACAACAAGCATAGAGTATGAAGATAATCATTGCTGGCGCCTATGCCATAGGCACCCACCTGGCAAAGCTCCTGTCGAGAGAGCACGACGATATCGTGGTGATCGACTCCGACGACGAGCGACTGGCGCGAATAGGCTCCGATGTAGACATACTTACCATGGAGGCATCGCTGACAAGTGTGAAGGCACTGAAGAAGGCAGGTGCCGAACATGCCGACCTGTTCATTGCCGTGACACCCGACGAGAGCCAGAACATGGCATCGTGTGTGCTCGCAAAGGCACTCGGCACCAAGAAGACAGTGGCAAAAATCGACAACTCCGAATATATCGAACCCGAACTGCAGGAGTTTTTTGCAGGGTTGGGAGTGTCGTCGGTTATCTATCCGGAGCTGCTTGCAGCCACCGACATCAACAACGGACTGAAAATGTCGTGGGTGCGACAGCGTTGGGATGTGCATGGTGGAGCACTCGTAATGCTCGGAGTGAAGCTCAGAGAGTCGTGCACCATACTCGACCGCCCCATGCGCGAGATTTGCGGACCCGAAGACCCATTCCATATCGTAGCCATAAAGCGCGACGACGACACCATCATTCCTGGTGGTAACGACCAGCTGAAGCTCTACGACATGGCATACTTCATGACCACCAGGCAGTTTATACCTTATATAAGAAAGATAGTGGGCAAGGAACACTACGTCGACGTGAAGAACGTGATGATAATGGGAGGCGGCGCCACTGCCGTGCGCACAGTGAAAACCATGCCCAGCTATATGGACGTGAAGATAATAGAAACCGATGAGCAACGCTGCGAGCGGCTCAACTCCATACTCGAGAACGACTCGGCACTCGTGATCAACGGCGACGGACGCGACATGTCGCTGCTAATGGAAGAAGGCATAAAGAACACACAGGCCTTCGTGGCACTCACAGGCAATGCCGAGACAAACATCCTGGCATGCCTCACCGCCAAACGTTTGGGAGTGCGCAAAACCGTGGCTATGGTGGAGAACATCGACTATATATCCATGGCAGAAAGCCTCGACATAGGCACCATCATCAACAAGAAGTCGATAGCAGCCAGCCACATCTATCAGATGATGCTCGATGCCAACGTACACAACGTGAGATTTCTGATGACAGCCAATGCCGACGTGGCAGAATTCATTCCATGCGAGGGCTCTAAGGTGACACGAAAACCCGTGAAAGACCTCGGACTGCCACAAGGAATGACCATCGGCGGACTGGTGCGCGACGGACAGGGACTGCTCGTGTCGGGTAACACCATGATACAGCCCGGCGACTCGGTAATGGTGTTCTGCCATAACCTCAATATGAAAAAGATAGAAAAGCTGTTCCTATGATAAACCTACGGCTTATATACAAAATCATCGGGTCGCTGCTGTTTATCGAGGCAACGATGCTGTTGCTCTGTTTGGGAGTGTCATTATATTATAAGGAGAGCGACACCATGCCCTTCGTCTATTCCGTGCTGATAGCAGCAGGAACAGGATTAGGGCTCCGACTGCTTGCCCGTAAGTGCGACAACACTCTCTCCCGACGCGACGCCTATATCGTGGTGACGCTCACATGGACGGTGTTCTCGCTGTTTGGCACGCTGCCATTCCTTATCGGTGGCTATCTGCACTCGTTCACAGATGCCTTCTTCGAGACAATGTCGGGATTTACCACCACCGGTGCATCCATAATCGACGATGTGGAGGCACTGCCACATGGCATACTCTTCTGGCGCTCGTTCACACAATGGCTGGGCGGTCTGGGAATAGTGTTCTTCACCATTGCCCTGCTGCCCTCGCTCGTAGGAGGTAGCGTAAAGGTGTTTGCCGCCGAAGCCACCGGACCTATAAAGACTAAGTTGCACCCCCGACTCAGCACCAGTGCCAAATGGATATGGGTGGTCTACATCTGCATCACAGTGCTGTGCTGCGGCTCAATGCTGCTCGCCGGCATGGACTTGTTCAGCAGCGTCAACTACAGCTTCACCACAGCAGCCACTGGAGGCTTTGCCACCCACAACGACTATAGCTACCTTACACCAGTGGTGCAATATATCGTAACCTTCTTCTGCTTTGTGGCGGGCATCAACTTCACGATGCTCTACGTCACTGTGTCGCAGCGCAAGATTGGCACACTGCTAAAGAGCGCCGAGTGCAGGTTCTACCTGTTCATTGTGCTACTCTTTGCAGGCTTCATAGCCTTTGAGCTGATGTGGCATAACGGCTACCGCCTTGAGCCAGCATTGCGCAGTGCCTTGTTTCATGTGGTGTCGTTCATCACCACCACAGGCTTGCTTGCCGACGACCCTGCAGTGTGGCCCCACGTCACCTGGGTGGTGCTGGCAATATGTATGTTCTTCGGAGCATGCTCGGGCTCTACAAGTGGTGGCTTTAAGTGCATACGCTGCGTGATGCTGCTGCAGGTGATAAAGAACGAGTTCCGACAGATGCTGCACCCCAATGCAGTGCTGCCCATGCGCATCGACGGCGTCAACGTGCCATCGTCGAAGCGTGTCACGCTGCTCGCTTTCCTCTCTATCTATCTCATTCTGTGCCTGTTCTGCTCATTTTCGATGATAGCCATGGGCATAGACAACACCAATGCCATCACCATCACACTGAGTGCATTGGGCAACGTGGGCCCTACACTCGGCACAGAGATAGGCCCCACAATGTCGTGGAGCGAACTGCCCGTGGCAGCAAAATGGATTTGCTCGGTGCTCATGCTCATAGGCCGTCTGGAGATATTCAGCGTGCTCGTGATATTCACACCACAGTTCTGGCAAGAGAATTAATATTATAAAAACAAATAACTATGGAACCATTGAAGTTTAATGCGCTGCTCAAGTCTACACTGTGGGGCGGCGAGAAGATTATCCCATTCAAGCACCTCGATGTGCAGCAAGAGAATGTTGGCGAGAGCTGGGAGATTTCCGGCGTTCCCGGCAACGAGACAGTAGTGGCTGGTGGCGAGTATGCCGGCAAGAAACTCAACGAACTGGTGCACGAACTCAAGGGCAAACTCGTGGGCGAGGCCAACTATGAGCGCTTCGGCGACGAATTCCCTCTGCTCATCAAGTTCATCGACGCACGTCAGGACCTCTCTATTCAGGTGCATCCCACCGACGAGATTGCAAAGCGTCAGGGCAAGGAGCGTGGCAAGACAGAGATGTGGTATCTGCTCGACTCCGACAAGGACGCTACACTGCTGTGCGGACTGAAGCAGCTCATCACACCTACACAATATGCAGAAATGGTGCAAAACGACACCATCGTCGATGCTATCTCACGCTATGACGTGAAGGAAGGCGACTGCTTCTTCCTGCCTGCCGGACGCATACACGCCATCGGCACTGGCTGCTTCCTGGCAGAGATACAGCAGACAAGCGACGTGACCTATCGCATCTACGACTTCAAGCGTAAGGATAAGAATGGCAACTATCGCGAGCTGCACACAAAGCAGGCGGCAGAGTGCATAAACTACAATGTGGAGAGCAACTACCGCACAGAATATACTCCTGTGAAAAACCAGGGCGTGTCGCTCGTGCAGTGCCCTTACTTCAACACTGCTGTCTACGACCTCGACGAGCCAATGACCATCGACTACTCCGAGCTCGATAGCTTCGTGATCCTTATCGGACTCAAGGGCGAAGGCACCATCACCGACAACGAAGGCAATGTGTGCACACTGCGCGCCGGAGAGAGCATCCTCGTGCCTGCTACTACACAGACACTGAAAATGGAAGGCAACGTGAAGTTCCTTGAGACTTACGTTTAACGATTTTTGATTTTTGAGTTTTGAATTTTGAGTTATTCTCGGCTTCGCCTGCGATTTTGAATTTTTGATTTTTGAATTCAGAGTTTTTACATAAGATAGGCGGCGACTCAGAAATAAGGCTATATATTAAAAAAGGACAAAGACTTTATGAACGCGAATTCATGAGGTCTTTGTCCTTTTTTAATTATGGCTCAGTGATGAGCTTGTCCCGAATTTTTTTTCTGTCCCGATATTTTTTTGTCCCGAATTAGAGAATTTGAGAATTTTTGTCAAGCACTTTGTGCTTGACTATTGGGTGCATCTTAGCTGATGATAATGCATCAGCTCTAAATCTCAAATGCGTCAGCGCTAAAATTCTCTAATTCGGGACAGAAAAAACTCGGGAGACAATAAATCGTGACAGACTGATGGGTCCTTTTTAATATTATATCAATCTATGCCTTATGGCATCAGATGAATATATATTTCAGTACGAAGAGCACTGCCAGCACTATCATTGTGATGTTTAGTTTCTTCCAATGTGCGCACAAGGCGTTGATGACCACATAAGATATTACGCCACACAAGATGCCGTCGGAGATGCTATAGGTGAGAGGCATCATTACGATGGTGATGAAGGCAGGGATGGCTTCGGCATAGTCGTCGAGGTCGATGTCCTTGACTGGTGTGAGCATGAACAATCCCACAATCACCAGCACCGGTGTGGTGGCTGCCGATGGTATCGACAGGAACAGCGGTGCAAAGAACAGCGCTATGAGGAAACATATTGCTGTGGAGAACGAGGTTAGACCTGTGCGGCCACCTTGTGCCACGCCCGCAGCACTCTCTACATAAGTGGTGGTGGTGCTGGCACCGAGGCATGCGCCAGTCATGGTGGCTATGGCATCTGCCATGAATGCCTTGTTGAGGCCAGGTATGCGTCCGTCTTTCTGCATCATGCCCGCCTTGGTGCACACGCCCACGAGCGTACCCATAGTGTCGAACATATCAATAAACAGGAAGGTGAACACCACGACGAGCATATCGAAGCTAAGTACGTTGTGCAGCTCAAACTGGCAGAACAGCGGAGCCACCGATGGTGGGGTGTCCATGATGCCGTTGATGTGGGTAATGCCCATAGGAATGCCAATGATGGTGGTGCACAATATGCCGATGAGCAGCGAGCCAGGCACATCCTTAATCACCAGCACCGATGTTATGATGATGCCTATAACGCCGAGCAGGGCGGTGCCATGTGTCATGTCGCCTATGCTCACGATGGTGGCAGAGTTCTCCACGATGATGCCCGCATTCTTCAGTCCGATGAAGGCTATGAAGAGTCCGATGCCCGCGCCGATGGCACGTTTCAGTGTGGCAGGAATGGCATCGACGATGAGTGTGCGTATGCGTGTGATGGTGAGCAGCACAAAGAGAAATCCCTCGATGAGTATGGCGGTGAGTGCAAACTGCCATGAATAGCCCATGGTGAGGCACACCGTGAACACGAAGAATGCGTTGAGTCCCATGCCTGGTGCCAAGCCAAACGGCTTCTTGGCATACAACGACATAACGAGTGTGCCTATCACTGCTGCCAGAACGGTAGAGGTGAACACCGCATTGGTGTCCATGCCCTGCTTGGCAAGGTTGGAGAAGATGTTAGGGTTGACGGCAAGGATATATGCCATGGTGAGGAAGGTGGTGATGCCCGCCATTACCTCGGTCTTGATGTTGTGCTTCGAGCGGTCGAAGCCGAATAGTCGTTCTAACATAACTGTTTGCTTATAATGGTTTTGTATGTTCCGTGTAGCATGTGTTTAGAAGTCCCACTTCACACCGAGGCAGGGGCGGCACTTGAAGCCTGGTGTGGAGCCGAAGTTGTTGCTCAGCTCTATCTCGGTGCCAAGGCTAAGATTGTCCACTCCGAAGTGCTGTCCGACGTTATACCACAGTTGAGGCTCGGTGATGAACACTGTCGACTTGTTTTCCACATCGCCATTGTCGTGGAAGCAGGCGTGGTCTTCCCACCAGAAGTCGGCGAAGCCGTCGAACTTAAGGCCTTTGAGTCCGAAGAGGTCGTTCATTGCCCACACAGCGGTGAGCTGCATTGGCACATTGCTTGAGTGGTCCTTGATTTTCTTGAACAGCGGCTTGAGGTTGAGAGTGTTTTTGAAGTCTTTGCTATGCACGAAGTAGTCCAAACCCACAAGCACTGCGTTGTTGATAGGGTAGGAGCGTGTGATACCGCCGTTATATTCCACGTGCAGGCTAAGGTTTTTCAGTGCCGACTTCTGCCAGAAGTTAAGGCAGCGTGCTATCTCCAAATAGGTGCCGCCAGGAGCCAGGTTCGGACCCTCCACATGCTGGTCGTAGTTGAAGTCGTGGTCGATGAAGAAGTAGGTGTTGCCCCATTTGTCGGCTTTGAACATCTCGAGTGTCAGCGTAACAAACTTACGGTCGGAGCCGAAGTCGTAGAACACCTGTGCGTTGACTTGCGCTTTTGCCTTAGTAGTGGTGAGCAGAAGTGCCATGAGCACGGCTGCCACAGAGAGTAGTCGGTTTGCTTTCATTTCTTTATATTTCCTTATTGTTTTAGTTTCGTTGTAGATAAGTAGGTGTTCAAAATTAATCGCATATATGAATCTTATAAAAAATTATGCTTTCAAATGCCTTTACGCCCTCTTTTAGTCCGTATGCCCAGCTCTCATCGGTCGTGTAGCCCGCTACACTCCCTCTTCGGAGCTGAATATACGGACCAAAATAGGGCATAAAATCATTTAAATTAATTTTGAACACCTACTTAGCAGGTGGCTAATGTTGTCGATGCTGTCTGCCGCTGCTATGATATGTTGCCAGCCAGTGTGGCTGGCGGATGTATCAGAAGTTGTCGTTTGCCATGTGCCATGTGGTGAGCAGTGAGGCACGTGTTATGTCGGTGAGCTTCGGATAGTTGATGGTGTGTGCCTCGTCCGACGGAGTGTTGTAGTGAGGCTGTGCATCGGTGTGATACCACACCACCGGCACGTTGTGTCGGGCAAACGAACCTTGGTCGCTGCCCCCCACGGGGTTGTCCCATGGGCGGTAGTCGGGATGCAGCTGCAACTTATATTTGTCGATGTCGTTGCGCAGCCATGTGCCGAAGGCAGGATGTGCAGCGGTGTAGAAATAGACAAAGTAAGGCGGGTCGTCGGGGCGGTTGTTGCCTCCCACCATGTCGAAGTTGAGATATGCCTTGATGTGCTCCATTTTGTCAAAGCGCTCGCAGAATAGTCGTGAGCCCAGCAGTCCGAGCTCTTCGCCATCCCAGAAGGCAAACACAATGGTGCGCAATGGCTTGGCACCGCTAACGGCAAAAGCCCTCATTATCTGCAACACTGCGCTCACCCCCGATGCATTGTCGTCGGCACCATTATATATGGCATCACCGGCAAGGTCGGCATTCATGCCCTCATGGTCGAGGTGAGCACCCACAACAACGTATTCGTCGGTGCGAACACCCGGTATCACGCCCACTACATTAGCCATTCGCAAGGCATAGTGCTCTTTTTGGCGGATAGAAGCGATAGAGTCGGCCTCTACAAAAAATCGTGGATTTCGGTGTAGGCATATCCTTGCGCAAGCCTCGAAATGCTGCAGATAGTCGTCGTTGAGCAAAGGCTGTATGCCCCACTGGCGCATCTGTGCAATGATGTATTGCTGCGCTATGCGTGCGCCGCGCTTTCCGGCTTGTCGTCCTTCGAGCAAGTCGTCGGCAAGAAAGTAAACATGAGCGCGTGCTGCATCCTCGCTGATGCTTGCCAAGGCAGTGTTGAGCACAGCATCAGTCTGCTGCCGTTTGGGTTTGGCGGCATGTGTTGGCAATGAGCTGATGGCAATAGCCATCGAAAGAATAAGACAGTGGATAAAATTCATAAGTGCAAATTTAGTAAAAAAAACTAAACTTGCACTTATGTTATCGTTGTTTTTGTGTGTAAGGTGCACGATAAGTAGGAAATCTATTGGTTATAGTCGCTTCATGCTCTGCATGCGGCGATATTCTGTTGGCGACACTCCGAGGTGGCTCTTGGTGAATTTGCCGAAGAACGAGAGGTTAGGAAAGTCCAATTGGTCGGCAATCTCCTTGATAGAGAGGTTAGAGTGGCGCAGGTAGCGTTCTATGGCCCTCACCGTAGAAGTGTGGATCCACTCCAGTGCGGTGCGTCCCGTCACCGTCTTCGATACAAACGACAGGTATTTGGGCGTGATGCACATCTCCTCGGCATAGCTCTTCACGGAGCGCACCTTGCCGTTGTTGGCATTAATGAGGTCGGCAAAACGCTTGAACAACAAGTTGGCCTGCTTCATAGAGCCGCCATCGTTGCTATAGCTCACATGTGGGGCGATGATGGCGAATAGCTCGTAAACGGCGCAACTGAAGATGCTGCGCATTATTTCCTTGTGGAAGTAGCCATGTGGGTTTTTCACCTTATGTTCTATGATGGAGTAGTATTTTGACACCAGCTCCTGGCGGTCGGCATCGATTTCAATCACAGGGTTGGATGCCACATGCTGCATAAGGTCGAGGCTATCCTTGTTGATTTGCATGTTGCGCTGGGCGGCAGAATACGACAAGGCAATGATGTTCGACTTGAAGTCGGGCGACATCATATAGTTGGAGAAAACCATTTTTGGCAAGCCTATCACCACATTGCCCTTATTGGCTATATAGGTGCGGTCGTTCATCTCGAACTGTAAGCGTCCCTCGGTGCAGAACAACAGGATAATCATGTCTATCTTGATGTCGTTGCGCAGCGAGTGAAGTCCAACTTGGTCGAGCACCATAATATCGCCATCGGTATATTCGGCAAATCCTTTGTCGGCAATATAATTGAAATCAACCAACTGCTGCTTAGAGTTGTCTTGTGCTTCCATAATATTGTTAAATAGATAAATGAATAATGAATGTTGTTGATGTTGTCGTTGTCTTCGGGCGGTATGTTTAACCCAAATCTAATGACCGATTTGGGTTAAATTATTTTATTCGGTCTTGATTTTGTAACAGTTTTGTAACATGGATGCAAAGGTAGTCAATTTTTCCTATTTCCGTCTGTTCTGTTTTTCCGTTTTTCTGTTGTTTACTACATTTATGTCGTTGTTTTTTGTTAGAAATACCATATATTAGCTATTGCACGAGTGACTATAGTTTTGTAATTTTGCAGAAAGCAGCGCGATGCTGCCCTATGTGCCATTACGCCAATACTATATAGAGGCGCACACATTATTATATATACAAGCCATTTACAAGCCATATACAACAAGTTTTTATAGATTATGCAAACAGAGAATACCACTTCGCACACTCCCCATACCACCGATGCCCCCACCCACTGCTGCAGCCACGGCCAGCTATGGCTATGGCTCGGCGCCCTTGTGGTGGGTGCTGTGCTTGGCGTGCTTGGCATAGGCTGGATCGACACCACCGCCACATTTGTTGCAACGGTGTTCACCCGTCTGTTTCAGTTCATCGCCATGCCCACCATCGCATTGGCAGTTGCCGCCACGCTGGCAGCGTTTGGCAATCAGCGCAGCACCGGTAGGCTGTTTCGTCGCACCATCACCTACACGCTGCTCACCACCATTGCCGCTGCCACCGTTAGCATGCTGCTATATAAGCTGGTGAGTCCGGCAAATCTGCCCCTGGCGATGGTGAACAGTGCCGCTGGCGGTGTGCCCGACGAGATGCGCGATGCCGGCAGCTACTACGACTATCTGGTGGGCATCGTGCCCGACAACTGTCTGCGCCCCTTGCTCGAAGGCAATGTGCTCAGCGTGCTCTTGGTGTCTGCCGCTGTGGGCATAGCCCTTGCCAAGATGCCCGATGGAGCACCACGCCAGACCGTGATGAATGCCTTGCAAGGATTGCAAGAACTCATGGCAACACTTATACGCTGGATAATACGCCTGCTGCCCATAGGCATTGTGGCGTTCACCGCCCAGCTTGCTGCCGAACTCACTGGTGGCATTGTGGTCGACTCGATAGGCCGCTATGTGGCAGTGATACTTGGTGGCAACCTGCTTCAGATATTCGTGGTGCTGCCACTGTTCCTTATGGCACGAGGCATCAACCCGCTGCGTGTGATGCGAGCCATGACCCCCGCCGTGCTCACCGCACTCTTCACCAAGAGTTCTGCCGCCACGCTCCCCGTCACCATACAGTCGGCAGAGAGCCGCTTGGGTGTGAAGCCATCGGTGGCTCGCTTTGTGCTGCCCGTGTGCACCACTATCAACATGAACGGATGCGCTGCCTTCATCTTCGTAACCTCGATGTTTGTGATGCAAAATGGTGGCGTGCCAATCACCTGGACCACCATGGCTATATGGCTTATCGTGGCAGTGGTGGCAGCCATCGGCAATGCCGGTGTGCCAATGGGATGCTATTTTCTAACGCTGTCGTTGATGTCGGGAGTGGGAGCACCAGTGGCAATAATGGGCATTATCCTGCCAGTGTTCACCATGCTCGACATGGTGGAGACCGCCGAGAATGTGTGGTCGGACTCGTGTGTGGCAGCAATGACCGATAAAGACTGCAATCTGTAGAGTGTGGCTATAGGCTTTGCCATTGTTAGAAATGCTTTATAAATCAAATGGTAGGATGCTGGTGGTGTTCTATATTTCCATGGCTTTAGGCATGCAAATATATTTTTGATGTAGCCAAATTGTTACAAATGAAAATCGGGAAATAGAAAACACCAGTGCTCCAAATAAGATTTTTGATGCTGATGAAACACAAGAAAATACCCCAAAATGCCATAACGGTACTATTTTGAAGCAATAGAAAATAAAAAAGAGCTTGGTTTACATTCAAAACCAAGCTCTTTTTTATTGTAATTAAGGCTTCTTTTTATTGTAATTAAGGCTTCTTTTTATTGTAAAGTGGGCTCCTTTTTAGATTTGCATGAATTTAGTTTTTGCACACTTGTGCGGTGCGCAGCTGCAATGCATTGTGCATAAGTGTATTATCCCTTGCACGCTCAAAACTTGCGAAAAATGCACTGCCGATGTCTTTGCTTATTCAGTTTGCACTCCTGGCGCCTCAGAACCATGCAAATATTGTCTTGGCAGCGACAGTAAGCCATGATATATGCGAAAAATTTAACACCTATCCCATGTGTTGGGTTAGCGTCGTTCTATGCAGATGCCCACATTGGCGATGCCCGGTAGAATTTCGCGTTTCATGTCGTGTCGCACGTTGATGTGCAGTGAGTCGCCGGCATGCAGCGTCATCTTGCCAACAGGAAACTCATACTGATAGTAGTTGGTGCCCTTGCCGGTAGGCGTGCCCCGCTCGTCGGTGAGCTGGCAGTTGAGCGTGTCGATGCGAAGCGTGCCTGCAGGCATCGCCCGCTGCTCCACTATCAGCGTGATGGCAGTGAAAGGATAGGCACTATTGGTGCGCAGTCCGAGGGTGGTGGCATAGACGCCAGTGGTGTCCATGGGTGCCGTTATGAATGTCAGGGTGTCGTTTTTTTCCCATCCGCTCAGCGGAGTGGGCAGATAGCTGTCGTACACCCTGCGCTGGTTGCAAGCCGTCATGAGCACTATTGCAGCTATGGCGGCAAGCCATGTTGTTATGTTGCGCATTGTTGAAATATTACCCGATAGAGTTATTATTTGTCGGTGGCCTGCTGTTGCTGCTGTGGCTTCTCGCCGTTGTTGTTCTGTCGGCGTGGTCGGTTCTGTCGGCGGTCTTTGGCAGGTCGGTTGTTGCCAGTGTTCTGCTCTTTAGCAGTGCGCTCGTTGTTGGTGTTAGGCTGCTGTTCTTTGGCAGCACGTTGTGGACGGTTCTTGCCCTTGCGCTTCTTCTTGCTCTTGTCGAATCGGCTGATGTCGGCATCGGCAAGCAAGTCGGCAGAGCGAGGCTGCTCTTGTGTAGTACCGTCTTCGGTCAGCGACTCCGGCTTTTCGCCCCTCTTGTTCATCTCTATCACGGCGCAGGCACGCTCGGCAGAAATCGTTACGAGGTTGGCAGCTATGCCCTTGCCGGTGGAGTAGGTCACGAGTCCGGCAAGGATGTCGGTCTTAAACAGGAAGTAGTCGCTGTCGATGGTCTGCAGCACTATGTCGCGTGCCGGCATCTTCTTGCCCGCCTCCAGATAGTCGTCGACCTCGTAGTTGAGGCAGCACTTCAGTTTGGCGCACATGCCCGCCAGCTTCTGTGGGTTGAGCGATATGTCCTGTATGCGAGCAGCGTTGGTGCTCACGCTCACAAAGTTCTTCATCCATGTGGCGCAGCACAGCTCTCTGCCGCAGGGTCCGGTGCCACCGATGCGTCCAGCCTCCTGGCGTGCTCCAATCTGCTTCATCTCAATGCGCACGTGGAAGGTGTCGGCAAGCACTTTTATGAGCTGTCGGAAGTCTACTCGCTCGTCGGCTATATAGTAGAATATGGCTTTGTTGCCATCGCCCTGATACTCCACGTCGCCAATCTTCATCTGCAGTCCGAGGTCTTTGGCAATCTGTCGGCTCTGAATCATGGTGGCATGTTCGCGGCTTTTTGCCTCGTGATACTTGTCCATGTCCACTGGTTTAGCTATGCGATACACCCGTTTGATGTCGTCTGCCGACTTGATGTTTGCCTTTTTCACCTGCAGTTTCACCAGTCGTCCGGTGAGTGTCACCACGCCGATGTCGTGTCCGGGGCTTGCCTCCACTGCCACCACATCGCCTTTATGCAGTTCGAGGTGGTTGACATTATGATAGTAGCCCTTGCGTGTGTTCTTGAACTGCACCTCCACAAGGTCGGTATCCTCCTCGTTGCCCGGCACATCGTAGAGCCAGTCGTAGGTGTTCAGCTGCCTGTCCTGTCTGCCACAGGCAAAATGGCTGAGCCCGCGGTCGGTGTCGGAGGTTATCTTGAATTGCATGTCTTTGAAATCCTTCATGTTGTATTACTGTTGAGTGTGATATATATATGGAATGTGCAGCCCTTAGGGCTTGCACTTTATGAATATTATTGTTTGCAGAGCAATGTTGAAGAACACCATCTTCGAGTTGGCGTTCTGTCCCACATCGCGTATGGCAAGCTCCACCATCTCCGTCATCTGCAGCACGTTAGCCTCGTTGATGAATGGCGCAAAGCGCTGAGCAAACAGCTCCTCTTCGTGGCTCATGTAGCACAGCTGCGGCTCGCGGAAGTTGTACATGAAGCTCTCCCTAATCATGCGGTTTATGTAAATCAGAAACCGTTTCTGCTTCTCGCGGCTGAATGAGGCTATGCTGTCTGCCCATTTTTTTAGGTCCTTCACCTGCCTGGTGTAAGCCTGTCGCATGAGCATGGTGAACATATCGAAGAATATGAGACTCTCGTTGCCCGCCCTGAGCAGCTGCATGGCGGCATGCCATGAGCCATTAGCCAATCGTGCCTTTAGCTTGGCGTCGTCGGCATCTATGCCACATCGGCTCACGAGTGCCTCGCAGATGTCGGCATCGGCAATGCGCTTGAAGTCGAAGCGCTGTGTGCGGCTGCGTATGGTTTCGAGCAGTCGCTCTGGTTCTTCGCTCACGAGGATGAACACCGTTTGCTGTGGTGGCTCTTCGAGCAGTTTCAGGAATTTGTTGGCACTCTGCACATTCTGCCTTTCGGGCAGCCACATGATGCACACCTTATAGCCGCCCTGTGCTGGCTTTAGGCTCAGCTTGTGCTGCAAGGCATTGCTCTCGGCACCGGTAATGATTACCTGCTTGTTGGTGGCTTCATTGCCCGTCATCATGCCTTCCCACTGCTCTATGCTGAAGTAGGGGCCGTTGGCAATCATCTCACGCCATTCGTGGGCATAGTCGTCGCTCACGGGTTGGTGGTCGGCACCCATACTTGCCGCCTTTATGGTGGGGTAGGAGAAGTGAAGGTCGGGGTGTGTCCAGTGCTTCAGCAGTGGGCTGTGGTGCAGCAACTCTGAGGCGAAAGCCATGGCAAGTGCCATCTTGCCGCAACCTTTAGGGCCGCAGAACAGCATGGCGTGGGGCACACGCCCTTCGTCGATGAGCTGTCGCAACTGTCGTTTGGCAGCCGCCTGACCTATTACTTCGTCGAATGTCATATCTGTTTATGAGTGAGTGTCGTTGTGGAAATGTAGATTGTGGGGTGTTGTGGGATGCCGGTGAGCAGTAGCTACAACAGTCGTTGTGCCACTTCGCGCACGGAGTCGACAGCCGACACGGTGTAGAAGTGGATGTTGTGCACCCCAGCCGCATATAGCTGTCGGCACTGTTCGGTCGACCATTCTATGCCCAGCTGTCGTGCATCGTCGTCGGTCTTGCACTTCAGTGCTTCGAGGGCGAGCTCTTGTGGCATGTCACAATGGAAGGTGCGTGGCACCACCGTGAGCTGGCTTAGTTTGGCAAAGGGCTTTATGCCAGGCACTATGGGTATGGTTATGCCCATCTGTCGTGCCTTGCGCACAAAGTCGAAGTAGCGCTCGTTGTCGTAGAACAGCTGTGTTACGGCATATTTTGCACCGAGGTCTTGCTTCATCTTCAGGTAGTGCATATCCATCTCGATGTTGGGTGCCTCGTCGTGTTTCTCCGGATAGCATGCCACACCGTAGGAGAATGCCCAGTTGGGATTTTTTATTGGAGTGCCGTCGACAAAGAACCCCTCGTTGAACTTGTTCACCTGCTGTTGCAGTTGTGTGGTATGCTCATAGCCGCCTGGTGTGGCATTGAATCGGGAGTCTTCCTTCGCCTTGTCGCCGCGGAGCAGCAGCAGATTTTCGATGCCCAAGAACTGCAGGTCGATGAGTTCGTATTCTATATCCTCGGCAGATGCTCCGCTGCATATCACATGAGGAATAACGGGAATGCCATAGCGGTTTTGTATGGCAGCGGCTATAGCCACTGTGCCAGGGCGTCGTCTTATGCGTAAGCGTTCATACTTGCCACCACTGGTTTCGCGGTAGACATACTCGCTATGATGCGTGGTGATGTTGATGTAGGCAGGGCAGAAGTCCTTGAACTTATCTATGGTCGAGAAGAGCTTGTCGGTGCCCATGCCTTTCAGTGGTGGCAGCACTTCAAACGAGAAATGCTTGCTTCCATCGGGCTTATTTAGTATGTCGCTTATATTCATTTTCTGTTATAATGCACATTATTATACAAAGTTACGAAAAGTATCGGATATAATGCGGTGCATATTTGAACTTTTTGACAAATTAAGGACTTAAAAGCAGACATTAGGTATCGAACAGATGTTCTCATCCCAGTTTCTTGTCCCGATATTTCTGTCCCGATATTTTTTTAGTCCCGAATTAGAGAATTAGAGAATTTTTCTTTACTCTGATTTTTTTTAGTCCCGATATTTTTTAGTCCCGAATTAGAGAATTAGAGAATTTTTCTTTACTCTGATATTCTGTCCCGATATTTTTTTGTCCCGAATTAGAGAATTAGAGAATTTTTCTTTACTCTGATTTTCTGTCCCGATATTTTTTCTGTCCCGAATTAGAGAATTAGAGAATTTTTCTTTACTCTGATATTCTGTCCCGATATTTTTTAGTCCCGAATTAGAGAATTAGAGAATTTTAGCGCTGACGCATTTGAGATTTAGCTAAGACGCACCCTACAGTCAAGCACATCGTGCTTGACAAAAATTCTCTAATTCTCTAATTCGGGATAGAAAAAATATCGGGAAGAGCCATAAAAAACGCCAAGCACGGCGAGCATCCATTAAAGGATTGCAGGGCCCTGCTTGGCGTTATGTCTTGTATGTTTGTCAATGCCGTGCTAAGCACGGAAAGGAGTGATTACTTCAGCACCTTTACAGTCTTGCCGTTGGCAAGGCGAACGATGTTAACACCCTTCTGCAAGCCATTCTGTGAAGCACCGAGAGTGTTGAAGTAAGCTACAGGAGCAGCTGATACGTTAGCCTCTACAGAAGCGATAGCATCTGGTGTCTCATCGAGAGGAACAACCTTGATGTAGTTGTAGAGAGCGTTGCTGAACTTTGGAGACTCGCCGCTACCAACAGTGATCTCTGATGATTCGAAGAGTGTTGTAAGAGCGCTTGCTTCGATAGCTGTAGTACCATTTACCATTAAGCCGTTGTCAACATTGATCTCGAAGAGTACGGTGTTGCCATCGAGGGTCTTCTTGCCAGAGTTGTTGTTAGTGCCAGGGAAAGCATAGTAACACTGAACGGTACCTTTGTCGAAGTAAACGTGCATGTTAGGAGCACTTTCTGTGCCGTTGAAGCCAGAGAAGTCGCCACCCGGTGTTGTAACAGCGAAGATGTCCTTGTCGTCAGAGCATGCGCTTACATCGACAGAAGCAACCAACTTCTGCTCAGCCCAGTCGATAGTAACGTTGTGTGAGAAACCATTGCCGTCAGCCTGGTAGTCCTCGCAGAGAACATTCTCCTGAGCGCCAGCTGTCATAGCCATTGCAAACATTGCGATAAGAGTAAAGAATTTCTTCATAATCTAAAAGTTTAAGTTGTTAATAATGTTATTTCTATTAAGTCTTATATGCTGCAAAAATAACAAATTTTTTATTATAAGACAAAAAATCCGAATTATTTTTGAAAATAACACCAAATCTTTCTGCTTTTTTGTGTGGCTTTCAGGTGGTAAACAACTTCCAACATTTTCTTTCGTGACAAAATAGCCCCGATAGTTTTGTCACGAAAAACAATGCAATTAAATATCTGTTGTAACGATTAAAATTAATACTTTTGCATGATGTAAGAAGAAAGCGTGTGTGCACGGCTGAGCAAGCATGCACAGGATAACAACCTAAAAGCAAAGAGCAATGAACACAGACAACAAGAATTTTGCACCCCAAGAGGCATCGGCAGAAGAGCAGAGTGTAGCGTGTGCCGCCGTGTCGGACATGACCGTGGGCTCGCCCATGCGATGCATAGTGAGTTTTGCGCTGCCACTCATCATGGGCTACATATTGCAGCAGATGTATCTTGTAATCGATGCCGCCATTGTGGGGCGTTGGATAGGTGTAGGCGCACTTGCGGCGGTGGGCGCTTCGTCGTCGATAATGTTTCTGGTGATGGGATTCTGCAACGGCACCTGTGCCGGTTTTGCCATTCCTGTGGCACAGGCATTCGGTGCCAAAGACTACGGCAAAATGCGTGCCTATGTGGCAAATGCCGCGAGGCTGGCTGTGGTGCTGGCAGTGGTGGTGACGCTGTTGTCGCTGATGCTGTGCCGCCAGATATTGCAGATGGTGAACACCCCGGCAGAAATCTTCGACGATGCCTATGTGTTCCTGCTATTGCAGTTTGCCGCCATCCCCTTCACCTTTGGCTTCAACCTGCTGTCGGGGCAGATAAGAGCCCTTGGCAATTCTCGCCAGCCATTCTACTTTCTCATTGTCTCGGCACTGGCAAATATACTGCTCGATGTGGTGCTAATACTATGGTGGGGCATGGGAGTGGAAGGAGCCGGCATTGCCACATTGCTGGCGCAAGCCCTGTCGGTGGCATTGTGTGTGTGGTACATACGCAAGCACATGCAGCTATTGATACCACACGGCAGCGAGTGCGACTTCGACAACAAGCGCATCAGCATATTGCTTAACAACGGAGTGCCCATGGGACTGCAGTTCTCCATAACAGGCATAGGCATCATTATGCTGCAAAGCGCCAACAACGCCCTGGGCACGGTGTGTGTGGCAGCCTTCACGGCATCGATGCGAATAAAATATCTGTTTACATGTGTGTTTGAGAATATCGGCGTAGCAATGGCTACGTATTGCGGACAGAACATCGGCGCACGGCGCATGCAGCGCATCACGAGCGGCGTGAAGGACGCCATAAAGCTAATGCTCGCCTACTTCGTGTTCACCTTTATAATAATATATCCATTTGCCGACAATATGATGTGCCTCTTCGTGGACAGCGGTGGGGCAGAAGTGGTGGCAAAGGCAGCACAGTTTATGCGCATTGCCAACTATTTCTATCCTGCACTCGGACTACTGATAATACTGCGCTACTCCATACAGGGATTAGGATTCAGCAACCTCTCGATGATGAGCGGCGTGATGGAGATGATAGCCCGTTGTGCCGTGAGCGTGTGGATAGTGCCGGCACTGGCATGGATGGGTGTGTGCATTGGCGACCCTGTGGCATGGTGCATGGCAAACGTATTCCTTGTTCCTGCCTACCTATGGGTGATAAGGCGCATAAGGAAACGCCTGCTATAGGCGTCCTTGCGCCATGTTGCGACCAGCATCGATGCGCAAGAAGATAAACAACAGGATGGTGAAACCCCACAGCGACGAACCGCCATAGCTGAAGAACGGCAGCGGGATGCCGATGACCGGCGTGAGCCCCAACACCATGCCCACATTAATAAACACATGAAACAGGAACACCGATGCCACGCAATAGCCATAGATACGCCCGAACCGGAACGGTTGCCGCTCGGCAAGCTTTATGAGCCGCAAGATAAGACCAAGGAACAGCAGCAACACACCCGCCGAACCCAAGAATCCCTCCTCTTCGCCCACGGTGCAGAAGATGAAGTCGGTGTCTTGCTCAGGCACAAACTTCAGTTTGGTCTGTGTGCCATTGAGAAAACCCTTACCCTTTAGACCGCCCGAACCGATGGCTATCTCGCTCTGGTGCACATTATATCCGGCACCGGCAAGATCTTCGTCGAGTCCAAGCAGCACATTGATACGCACCCGTTGGTGCGGCTCCATGACATTATTGAGCACATAGTCGGCAGAATAGAAGAACACCACCGAGCCAATGACAAATCCCATGATATAGAAATATTGTGGAAAGCGTGTGCGCAAGCCATGCAAGAGCAGATACACCACCATTATAAGGCACAGCAACAGCTGCACGATGGTGACATCAAACGGAATGACATACACGGAGAAGAGCAGTGCGATGCCCGTAAATCCGAGGCTATAGGCAAGCAGCGTCAGCGTTTGTCGGCGCTCATGGATATAGTTGTCGACCATTCCGGCAGTGAATATCTGCACAAGCAGCAACACCACGAAGCGTCCCACGCTGGTGGGTGTGTCGAAGAGCAGCACACCCTCGTATTTTATGCCCACCACGAAATACACCACCATTGCCACGCCAGTGAAGAGAATGCTGCCCGGCATGCCCTCGCGATAGAGCATAAGGAAGAAGGTGAGGTAGACAAGTGCCGAACCCGTCTCGCGTTGTCCCACGATGCAGAGCATAGGGATGAATATCACGGCACAGGCAGCGGCGAAATGGCGCCAACGCTGAATGTTGAAGCCATAAGCACTCATTAGTTTGGCAAGGGCAAGGGCGGTGGCAAACTTGCCGAATTCGGCAGGTTGCAAGCGCAGCGGACCGATTACAAGCCATGAGTGTGAGCCCTTGATGTCGTGCGGATTGAAGATAGTAGCAAACAGCAGCAGCAGCAATATGCCATAGATGATAAATGCAAAGGTGTCGAAAAACCTTATGTCCATCATCAGTATCACAAAGCCAAGACAGATGCTCGTGCCTATCCATATTATCTGCATGCCAGAGCGCGAGCTAAGGGTGAAGAGATCCGAATCGCCATAGTTATGGCTTGCGCCACAGATGCTTATCCATCCGAATATCATCAGTGCCACATATATTGCTATTGTTATCCAGTCTACCTGCGACCACAGGCTCTTCGGTTTGTTTATTGGCATAAGAGTGTCTGCTTTATTTTGTTTGCCTTTTTTTCATTCTATTCTTTGTTTGCCCTCTGACCGCCATTGGCAGTCTCGGCAGCTTCCGTGGTGCTGGCAGCAGTCTCGGCAGTAGGCGTCAGGCCTCTTGCATTGCGGCGTCTGGCTTCTGCCGCCCTGCGTTTAGCTGCCGCCTCCTGTCCGGGGAAGCGTGGGCCGTAGCCTATGCGTCGTTTCTGCATAGCCTCTGCCTGAGCCATAGACGCCGGCGATAGCTTGCCGTTGATATATTGCTCCATCATCAGCGAGCCGATGGGCACACCATAGTCGGCACCCCATCCACCATTCTCCACATACACGGCGATGGCTATCTTAGGATTGTTCATAGGAGCAAAGCCCATGAACACCGAGTGGTCGCGTCCGTGGTTCTGTGCCGTGCCCGTCTTGCCACAAGCCTCGAAGGGCAGGCGTGAGAGCATTTTACAGGTGCCTCGCATTGCCGAGGAGCGCATGCCCGCCACCACATAGTCGTAGGCTTTGCGCGACGCCTTGGTGGTGTGTCGCTCGCGATACTCATCGGCAAGCGGTTCGCCCTGCACCTTACGCACCACATGCGGAGTGTAGTAGTAGCCGCGGTTGGCAATGGTAGCACCAAGGTTGGCTATCTGCAATGGTGTCAATGTCACCTCGCCCTGACCGATGGATATAGACACGATGGTAAGTCCGTTCCACGACCCCTTGTAGTTGCGGTCGTAGTATTCGGCATTAGGAATCATGCCACGCTTCTCGCCCGGCAGGTCGATGCCCAGTTTGTAGCCAAATCCCATCGACACCATATAGTCGCGCCAGATGTTCATGGCCTCTATGTTGTTGTGATATTTACGGCGGTTGCCAATCATATAATACAATCCCCAGCAGAAGTAGGCATTGCACGATGTAGAGATGGCATTGACCAGTGCTATCGGTGCAGCGTGTGAGTGGCATCCCACATGCAGTCCGCGGCAAGTAAAGCCATGATGGCAGGGGAATGCCGTCGACGGATTGACTATGCCCTCGGTCAAGAATGTAAGCGCCTGTGATGTCTTGAAGGTGGAACCCGGCGGATACATACCCATTATAGAGCGGTTGAGCAACGGTTTCCAAGCATCCTTCGATAGCTGTATATGGTTTTTGGAGCGTTGTCTGCCCACCATGATGCGCGGGTCGTAGCTTGGAGCCGACACCATTGCCAGCACCTCACCGGTAGACGGTTCGATGGCAACGATAGAGCCAATCTTGCCTTCGAGCAGTCGCTCGCCAAGCTGCTGCAGGTCGGCATCGATAGACAGGGTGAGGTCTTTGCCTGCCACCGGTCGGCGGTCGTAAGCCCCATTCATATATCTGCCTTGCAATCTGCCACGTGCATCGCGCAGAAAAATCTGCACGCCCTTCTCGCCGCGCAGTTCCTTTTCGTAGTATTTCTCCACTCCCAGCTTGCCGATGTAGTCGCCCGGCTGGTAGTAGCTATCCTCTTCGATGTCGGCAGGCGACACCTCAGCCACATCGCCCAGCACATGAGCTGCAAAGCCATATTGATATTGTCGGATGGGGCGTTGCTGCACATAGAAGCCCGGAAAACGATAAATCTTCTCGCGGAAAGCTGAGAACTCCTCGTTGGAGAGTTGGCTCATGAACAGCTGTTGTGTAAATCGGGAGTAGCCAGGGTTTTTGGAATAATCCTTGATGTCGTTCATCCTTTTGATGAAAAACTCCTTTGTTATTCCCAGTATATTGCAGAATTCGGTGGTGTCGATGTGTCCCTTCTCCTCGTTCATCACCACCATGATGTCGTAGGCAGGCTGGTTGTAGACGAGCAATTTGCCGTGGCGGTCGGTGATGGCACCGCGCGACGGAAATTCTATCTTCTTCAGAAAGGCATTACTGTCGGCATTCTTCTTATAGTCGTCGCTCATGAGCTGGAGCGTGAAGAGCCTGATGATGTAGACGATGACAATTGTCACCGCTACGCCACCGATTATATAGCGTCTGTTTTCGAGGTTGAAATTGCTCATTGTAGGTGTGTGCAAGGCATGTGTGGCCCGCTAAGTGTGTGATGTTTCTATCTTCTGATGTTGTCGATTACGAGCACGAGAGTCTCGGTGAGTGCTGTGCATCCTACGATGCATAGCAACCATTGCTGCCAGTTGTAGAAGTTGAAAGCCTCTATCGATGCGAAAGTGACGCAATAGACAAACACCAGAGCGAGCGAGTAGAACACATACTTCGATGTGTTCAGTGAGCGAATAGATGGCTGGAAGTCGTCGGCGCTGTCGCGAGGCACAAACAGTTCGAGCAGATAAGGCTGCAAGAGAGCAGCCAAAGTCATTGATGCCGCTGCCACGCCCGGTGTGTTTTGGAAGATGTCTATAGCCAGGCCCATGGCAAATCCCCATAGCAGTGTGGCCCATCGAGGCTGGTTGCGCTTTGTGGGCAGCAGGAAGTAAATATATAAAAGAGGAGTGGCGCAGCCGAACATGCTGATACGGTTGAGCACGAGCACCTGCACGAGCAGTAGCACCGCAAAGAATATTATGTTGCGTAGGATATTTACGTTCATGATGGCTATATTTGGTTTATTGTCGTGCCTTGATAGAGTCTTCAGCAGCTTTCAGTATTTCTAATTTGTTATCCATCTCGCGGTCGTTGATGACACATACATCTCTGAGGCGTGTGAAGTCGGTAGACAGCGTAATCTTGAGTCGGTAGGAGAGTCCGTTGTACGAGTTGTAGACATGCTTTATGCGTCCCACGATGATGCCAGGAGGAAACACCGACGAATAGCCCGATGTCACGATATAGTCTCCGAGTCGGAAGTGGGCATGTCGAGGGATGTCGTCGACATAGGCATACTCTGGCGAGCCACCATTCCAATGCAGATAGCCGAAGTAGCCGCGTCCGCGTATGGTGCAGCTGATGTTCGACTTTGCGCTGAGCACTGGTATCAGCACAGAGTAGTGCTCCGATGTGAGATACACTATGCCCACGACGCCAGTGCCACACACCACGCCCATATCTTTCTTCACGCCATCGGCAGAGCCCTTGTCGATGGTTATGAAGTTGTTGGCTTTGTCGAGCGACGAGCTCACCACTTTGGCAGGTATCATGTCGAGTCCCTTCATAACGGAGCTTTGCATACGCTCTATGGCAGAGGTGTCTTTGTTCTGCTTAAGCACCTGCTCGGTGAGCACCTGTACCTCGCGTTCGAGCTGCAGGTTGCGCTGTGTAAGCTGTTCGTTGACGGTGGTGAGTGCGAAGTATTGCTCCACGGAGGAGTTCCAACCATACACTTTGCCTGCCACGGCATTTGCCGACGAGAACCATACGCTGCCCTGATAGCTGTTGTAGTGAAACAGGAGCACGATGCTAATCACCTCAAGAAGCACGAAAAGCAGCCAGTGGTTGTGGCGTGACAGGAAATCTAATAGGTTGCGCATATTATCTTAAAACGTAAAAAACGTAAAACAATAAAAAGAAGTAAAGGAGCAAAAGCCATGTGTCGTTGCCGTTGTTGCCAGCCCTCTGCCGTCTGGCATCCTGCTATATTGTGGCTTGCGGTGCGACGCATTGTTGGAGCCATGCCCCATGCCTTTTGCTTCTTTGCTTCTTTATTGTAGGTGTGTCGTTATATTCTTATCTCATCAGGAACGAGAAGCGGTCGATGTTCTTCAGTGCCACGCCAGCTCCCTTTGCCACGCTGTGCAATGGGTCTTCGGCGATGTGGAACGGAATGTTTATCTTCTCTGTCAATCGCTTGTCGAGACCTCTTAGCAGGGCGCCACCGCCACTGAGGTAGATGCCGTTCTTCACGATGTCGGCATAGAGCTCTGGTGGAGTCTTCTCGAGTGCCGAGAGCACGGCGTTCTCTATCTTTGCCACTGTCTTGTCGAGGCAGTGAGCTATCTCCTGATAGCATACGGGCACCTCCATAGGCAGTGCGGTGATGCGGTTAGGACCATGCACGATGAAGTCTTCGGGAGCATCGTCGCCGAGTTCGGTGAGTGCAGAGCCCACATGAATCTTGATGCGTTCAGCCATACGCTCCGACACCTTCACATTGTGCTGGCGCGACATATACTCCTGGATGTCGGCAGTGAGGTCGTCGCCGGCAGTGCGGATAGAGTTGTTGGACACGATGCCACCGAGCGAAATCACGGCAATCTCTGTAGAGCCACCACCTATATCGACAATCATGTTGCCCTCAGGTGCTTCTACGTCGATGCCAATGCCTATAGCAGCAGCCATAGGCTCATAGATAAGATACACGTCGCGTCCGTCGGCGTGCTCTGCGCTGTCGCGTACGGCGCGCAGCTCCACCTCGGTAGAACCCGAAGGAACGCCAATCACCATGCGCAATGATGGTGAGAACAGACGGCTTCCAGTGTGTACCATCTTTATGAGGCCGCGCATCATCTGCTCGCAGGCAGTGAAGTCGGCAATCACTCCGTCGCGCAATGGGCGTATGGTGCGGATGTTGTTATGAGCCTTCTCATACATCATCTTCGCCTTAGAGCCCACGGCGATCATCTTGTCGGTACGACGGTCGAGCGCCACCACCGATGGTTCGTCAACAACGATTTTGTCGTCGCTGATGATGATGGTGTTGGCAGTGCCGAGGTCCATCGCTATTTCTTGTACGAATGAAAAAAATCCCATTTATTGAGTTTTGATTTTTGAAATGCAGCGGAGCTGCAATTTTGAGTTTTGAATTTTGATTTTTGAGTTGTCGGCTGCGCCGATTTTGAATTTTGAGTTTTGAGTTTTGAATTCGCAGCTTAAAAACGCCAACAGCGATAATTCAAAATTCAAAATTCAAAATTCAAAAATCAAATTTGCAGCAAAGCTGCAAATTTATTTAGCAAACCAGTTGTGGATGGCAGTGTCGTAGTGGCTGCTCACACCGAAGGCGTGCTCAGCGAATGTGCGGCGCTCTTCGAGCTCGGTCTGTGCTCCGTTGCGCTTCACGATGTCGAGAAGCATAGGATATTCGGCCTTGCTTGGCACAATCACCACATCCTTGAAATTCTTTGCTCCGGCACGGATAAGTGAGATGCCACCTATATCAATCTTCTCGATGATGTCGGCTTCTGATGCACCGCTTGCAACGGTCTGCTCGAATGGATAGAGGTCGACGATGACGAGGTCGATTTCAGGGATGGCATATTCTTCCATCTGCATGCGGTCGCCCTCATTGTCGCGGCGTGCCAAGATGCCACCGAAAATACGTGGGTGGAGTGTCTTCACTCTGCCACCAAGAATTGAAGGATAAGATGTTACGCTTTCCACAGCCTTGCACTCGTAGCCGAGCGACTCGATGAACGACTGTGTGCCACCGGTTGATAAGAATTTTACACCCTCTGCATTGAGCTTCTCAAGAAGCTCGTCGAGACCATCCTTATGAAAAACTGAGATAAGCGCGGTCTTGATTTTCTTTGTTCCTGCCATTTTGTTTTGTTGTTATTACCTAATGCGATGCAAAGTTAGTAAAAACCAAGCGAATTAATACCTTAAATATATAAAAAATCAATTCTGACTTAATTTTATTAACATTAATAACGTAAAAAACACTACCAAGACACCTCCCTTTTTGTGGTTGAACACAATTGTCCTAATGTATTAGAATCTAAGTAGCCATTTCCATAAAGGAACGAGCTCTATATGGTATCCATTTTTTCTACGCAACTCTCTTCTTCCATGGTAACAACTACCATTTTGGTGATTGATTGAACAGAATCAAGCTTTATCAGGGCATCTGTTTCGTTTATGAAAGATATAATCAATACAAAATTATCGTTCATGGAAGACAAAATACGCAAAAATATTTGGAGCTAAGTATTTGGAGGATTTTACGGGTGAGCCGAAAATATGAGGTTTTTTAAAAAGCCGCAAAGATACAATTCTGCGCCAACAGAATCAAGAGAACAACAACGAAATATATGACTTTTGGTGTGCAGAATAATTACCATCAGCACTCCCTCTATATGTGGCTTGTGTATGACTGATACATTACTGGCATATTGCTGGTGCTTCTATGATATTTTATTGCCGATGTGTAAGCCCATTACTTGTTGATACACAATTTGATAAGGTGTGGCTGACACTTCTGACACTTGTTTCAATGCAAACTTGCTATTATCCAATCGTTTCAATGCAGATAGTCTTGATTTCTTAAATCGATATTATCGAAATCCTATTGGCGCAAGTGTATAAAAACAAAAAAAGCAGAAAGAATTGCTTCTTTCTGCTTTTTGTAGCGGGACCCAGGATTGAACTGGGGACCTCATGATTATGAATCATGCGCTCTAACCAGCTGAGCTATCCCGCCATCGTTTGTTTGCGGGTGCAAAGGTAATACATTCTTGTTAAATCCCAAAACTTTTTTGAACTTTTTTTCATTATTTCTTCAAAAAATGCTATTTTTGCAGTGTAAACAACTTTAAACCACCATCATGGAAATGAACAGACTGAGTTTAGAGCACGAGTTGCGCTCCACATCGAAAGGTATTATATGGAAGATGATAGCCACCCCAGAAGGTTTGCAGAAGTGGTTGGCCGACAGCGTGCGACTTGCTGGCGACAACCTTACATTTGCTTGGGGCGATAGCGACCGACATCACGAGACACGCACCGCACGCATCGTGGAGATGGTGCAATACAACCATATACGCTGGCAATGGGAAGATGCCGACAACCAGGAATATGTGGAGATACGTATGGAGCGTAGTGATGTGTCGGGCAACTACTCGCTCTACATCACCGACTATGCCGACGATGATGATATGGAGTGGTTGGAAAACATCTGGACCCACAACCTCGATCGTTTGCATCGCCGCACAGGAGTGTAAAACCCGCACGCAACATATAAAAACAAAGTAAAGACATTTTGTCGTGTGTATGTGGCTACGAAGAACACCAAGGCAAAACACCTTCGTCGCTACATATACTAAGGGATGGTGGCGGTATAAATCCTAAAAATAGCTAAAACAATAGATATGTGAAATATTTATGCTAATTTTGCATGCTGATATATGCAGCAATATTATATATAATAAGGTGGCAAAGGCATAAAGCCTGCGTCAACAGCATACATAAATGTTTCGAATAAAGAAATTAGATATATTCATTGCCAAGCAGTTTGGCCTTCTGTTCATAGGAACATTCTTCATCTGCCAGTTTGTGCTGATGATGCAATTTCTATGGCGATATATTGACGACCTTATCGGTAAGGGTCTTTCCATGGAGGTGCTTGCCGAATTCTTCTGGTATATGGGCATAATGCTTGTGCCGCAAGCCCTTCCGCTTGCCATATTGCTATCGTCGCTCATCACATTTGGTAACCTTGGCGAGAATTCAGAACTCACTGCCATCAAGGCAGCAGGCATATCGCTGATGCAAGCATTCCGCTCACTAATAGTAATCACCATAGGCATCAGTCTGCTATCGGTATATTTTCAAAACACCATCGGGCCAAAGGCCAACCGCAACATAGCACTCATGCTCCGCTCCATGAAGCAGAAGAGTCCGGAGCTGGAAATACCGGAAGGCGTGTTCTACGACGGAATACCAAACTCCAACCTCTATGTGCAGAAGAAAGACCTGAACACCGGAAAGCTATATGGCATAATGATTTATCGCATGACGGGATCCTTCGAAGATCAGGCGATAATACTTGCCGACTCAGGAATGCTGCAAGCCACTGCCGAGAAGAAACACCTCGTGATGACACTGTGGAGCGGCGAGTGGTTTGAAAACATGAAGTCGCAAGAGATAGCAGGCAGCGCCTCCGTGCCCTACCGCCGTGAAACATTTGTCAACAAGCGCATAGTGCTCGACTACGACGGCGACTTCAGTGTCGACGATGCCTCGTCGATGTCGAACAATGCCAACGCAAAGAGCTTTTCAAAGATATCGCACGACCTCGACTCCATACGCTGCCGCTACGACAGTATCGGCAGAGCCTACTACGACGAAGACATGCGCTACGTATACTCGTTGCCAACAGTGAGCAAGGCCGACTCGCTGCGCTCGCTGAAGCTGGCACGCACCACAGCCTATGATGTCGACTCGGCATACACTGCACTCACATCGCAACAGCGACGCATGGCGGTGAGCACAGCACTCGCCAAGGCACAGCAACGTGTCAACGATCTCGACTTCAAAGCCATGATAACCGACGATGGCGACCGACTGATCAGGCAGCACAAGATAGAGTGGGTGGCAAAGATAACACTGGCACTGTCGTGTCTAATCTTCTTCTTCATCGGTGCACCACTTGGAGCCATCATCAGAAAAGGTGGACTCGGACTACCCGTGCTCATATCGGTGCTCGTGTTCATTGTTTACTATATCCTCGACAACTCCGGCTACCGCATGGCACGACTCGGAGAGTGGTCGATATGGTTTGGTAAAGGACTCGCACCGGCAGTGCTCATACCAATGGCAGTGTTCTTTACATATAAAGCCAATAACGACTCCGTAGTGTTCAATGTCGACATGTATACCGACCTGCTACGCCGATTCTTCGGACTCCGCGTGAAACGTCATGTGGCATTCAAGGAAGTGGTGATCAACGACCCACACTATGCCGCCGACCGCGACAGGCTCGCAGCCATCAACGACGACATAACACACTATTCGGCGCAACACAAGCTCAAACATGCACCAAACTGGCTCAACGTGTTCTTCCGCTATGAGCCCGACCATGAGATGGAGCGCATAGGCACCGAGCTCGAAGCTGTGATAGACGACCTGGGCAACTCACGCAACAGATATATCGTGAACCACCTCAGTGCTTACCCCATAATGTCGGTAAAGGCACACACCAGACCCTTCGAGCGTCGATGGCTCAACATCATCGCGGCAGTAGTGGTGCCACTCGGAGTGGTGCTATATATGCGCATGTGGCGCTACCGATTGCGACTATGGCGCGACCTGCGTGTGGTGAAGACCGAAAACGAATTGATAATAAGCAAAATCGACGAGATACTGTCGAGAAAACAATAAAATAAAGCAAATAACAAAGAAAACACAACAAGAAATATGGGAGAGTTCAAAGTGAGCAGCATTGAAGATGCTGTGAAAGATTTCAAAGACGGAAAGTTCGTTATCGTTGTCGACGATGAAGACCGCGAAAACGAAGGCGACCTCATTGTCGCTGCCGAGAAGATAACGCCAGAGAAAGTGAATTTCATGCTCAAGAACGCACGCGGAGTGTTGTGCGCACCCGTAACACTGTCGAGATGCGAAGAGCTCGACCTGCCACACCAGGTGAGCGACAACACATCCATGCTCGGAACACCATTCACCGTGACCATCGACAAACTCGAGGGATGCACCACGGGAGTGTCGGCACACGACCGCGCTGCAACCATACAGGCACTTGCCGACCCTAAGTCGACACCACAAACCTTCGGTCGACCAGGACACATCAACCCACTCTATGCACAGGACAACGGAGTGTTGCGCCGCTGCGGACACACCGAGGCAGCCGTAGACCTCTGCCGCCTTGCAGGGCTATATCCTGCCGGAGCACTCATGGAGATAATGAACGAAGACGGCACAATGGCACGCATGCCAGAACTGCAGAAGATGGCAGTGGAGTGGGGCTTGCGCATAATCACCATAAAAGACCTCATTGCCTACCGACTCAAAAAAGAGTCGATAATAGAAGTAGGAGAAGAAGTGGACATGCCTACAGAGTGGGGACACTTCCGACTCATACCATTCCGCCAGCAGAGCAACGGATTGGAGCATATGGCACTCGTAAAGGGTGAGTGGAGCGCCGACGAGCCTGTGCTCGTGCGTGTACATTCATCGTGCGCCACAGGCGATATTCTCGGTTCGAAGCGCTGCGACTGCGGACAACAGCTCCATAAAGCCATGCAGATGATTGAGAAAGAAGGCAAGGGAGTAGTGGTGTATATGCAACAGGAAGGACGCGGCATCGGACTCATGAACAAGATAGAGGCATACAAGTTGCAGGAAGAAGGCTACGACACCGTAGATGCCAATACACACCTCGGATTTAAACCCGACGAGCGCGACTATGGCTGCGGAGCACAGATGCTGCGCCACCTGGGAGTGCACAAGATGCGACTCATGACCAACAACCCAACAAAACGCGTGGGACTGGAAGCCTACGGACTCGAAATTGTTGAGAATGTGCCCATAGAAGTGGTGCCCAACGAGTATAACGAGCGCTATCTCAAGACCAAGCGCGACCGCATGGGACATATGCTCCACCTGAAATAAAGCGAAGGCAAAAATAAAAGACAAATCCATGAATTATGCACAAGTCTATTCTTCGGCAAGACGAATGGAAAGCGCATAATTCATGGGTTTTTATGTTAAAACATGATAATAAACAATTGTTGCCGTTAACACCACTCGCACAAGCTACTATTTTTGCTTTTTTTTACCCATTTACATTCCAATTCGATAGTATTTCTTGCACATAACTCAATTTTATTTTTTAATTTTGCAAGAAAATACAACAACATTACTTCTTATTATGGCACAATTATCAGAACGCCTCAATCGTCTGGCACCATCGGCGACACTCGCCATGTCGCAGAAAAGCAGCGAAATGAAGGCACAAGGCATTGACGTGATAAACCTCAGTGTTGGCGAACCCGACTTTAATACACCCGACCATATTAAAGACGCTGCCAAGAAAGCCATCGACGAAAACTACTCGCGCTACTCACCAGTGCCAGGCTATATGGACCTGCGTAAGGCAATAGTGCAGAAACTCAAAAACGAGAACCAACTCAATTACACCCCTGCAGAGATACTCGTGTCTAATGGCGCCAAGCAGTGTGTGTGCAATGCAGTGATGGCACTCGTCAATGATGGTGAGGAAGTGATAATACCTGCACCATACTGGGTGAGCTATCCACAAATGGCAAAGCTCGCCGGTGCCACACCTGTGATTATAAATGCTGGATTTGAGCAGGACTTCAAGATAACACCAGAGCAGCTCGAGGCAGCCATCACCCCAAAGACACGCATGCTCATACTCTGCTCGCCAAGCAACCCTACGGGCAGCGTATATTCTAAAGAAGAACTCCGTGCGCTGGCAGAAGTGATAAAGCGCCACGACAATCTCTATGTGCTCGCCGACGAGATTTACGAACACATCAACTATGTGGGTAAGCACGAGAGCATAGCACAGTTCGACGGCATGAAGGAACGCACCATCATCGTAAACGGCGTGTCGAAGGCATATGCCATGACAGGATGGCGCATTGGTTTCCTTGCCGCACCAGAGTGGATAGTGAAAGGCTGCAACAAGCTGCAGGGGCAATACACCAGCGGTCCGTGCTCGGTGAGCCAGAAGGCAGCCGAAGCCGCATACACACTGCCACAGGAATGTGTGGAAGTGATGCGACAGGCTTTTGAACGCCGCCGCGACCTTATCGTGAACTTGGCAAAGGAAATTCCTGGACTCGAGGTGAATAAGCCCGAAGGCGCCTTCTACCTGTTCCCAAAATGCTCCAGCTTCTATGGGAAGAGCTATAACGGACGCACCATAAACACCTCGTCGGACCTTGCAATGTTCCTGCTCGAAGAAGGCCATGTGGCAACAGTGGGCGGAGATGCCTTTGGCGACCCCGACTGCTTCCGCATGAGCTATGCCACAAGCGACGACAATATCCGCGAGTCGATGCGCCGCATAAAGGAAACACTCGGCAAACTGAAATAAGCAGTCGCTAAAATATGTTAAAGAATTAGGTAAACCGCTATTATTTGGCATTATTTGCTAACTTTGCGAGAAGTATGAGTGGAATCATATATAAAAATGTATAACCTATAATTCTATTAATATATAATTATGTGACAATCAGTCGCTAATGATGAAAAATTTTTTTTTAACCATTAATAACTTATTAAATTCAACAAAAAATTATGGCAACTTCACAAGCAAAGGTGAATCCTAAGAAGAAGTCTTCAGGATTCCAGGGAGTTAAAAATGCAATTTGGATTATCGTTGCATGTTTTGTTCTCGCAGTATGTTTCTTCCAGTTCGTTCTTGGAAACCCTGAGAACTTCGTAAATGGTGATCCTGCAAACGCAGTTAAGGATGGTAATCTCCTCGGTACAGTGTACAAAGGTGGTATCGTCGTTCCAGTGATTATCACATTGCTCTTCACTGTTCTCGCTCTTTCTATCGAGCGTTTCTTCGCTCTCAGAACTGCTTTCGGTAAGAGCTCACTCGGCAAGTTCGTTATCAATGTAAAGAAGGCCCTCACCGCTGGTGATATGGCTAAGGCACAGGAGATTTGCGACAAGCAGCAGGGCTGTGTAGCTAACGTTGTTGGCGCTTCTATCGCAGCTTACAATGAGATGGAGAACACTCCAAACCTCAAGCGTGCTGCTAAGGTAGCTAAGATTCAGCAGGCTCACGAGGAGGCTACTCAGCTTGAGATGCCTACTCTCCAGATGAACATGCCTATCATCGCT
>CAKQAD010000009.1 GCA_934215545.1 uncultured Prevotella sp. | reverse complement strand
GATATGTTACCAGTAATGAGAAATTCTTGGATGCCTGAAGTTTTCAACGACTTTTTCGACACTGACTTTATGCCACGCACCAACGCTACGGCGCCTGCCATTAATGTAAAGGAAACCGAACACGACTACACCGTAGAGCTTGCGGCTGCCGGAATGAAGAAGGACGACTTCAACATCAACATAGACCACGATGGCAATCTGCACATCAAGATGGAACGCAAGGATGAGCATAAGGATGAGAACAAGAAGGAGCACTATTTGCGCCGTGAGTTCTCTTACTCAAAGTTCGAGCAGACATTACTCTTGCCTGACGATGTCGACAAGGAAAAGATTGCAGCCAACGTCAGTGACGGTGTGCTCACCATCGACCTTCCAAAGATAGAGAAGAAGGAAGTGAAGCTTGCCCGTCAGATAGAGGTGAAATAAAGTAAGCAAGTTATAATAAACATTGAGCCCTGCTCCGCTGCTTAAAGGCAGTGGAGCAGGGCTTTTCGTTTTTTATGTTATTGCGGCATATAACGCACCATCAGCCGTTGTTAGAATTTATATTTTGCAATTTTAGTTTGTAACAACTTGTCTAAATGCGTATATATATTTGTATGCGTTCTATATGACGCCTTTATTTACCCGTGATGCGTTGCAGCGCCACAACCGCCTGGTTGTAGTCGTTTATAGCTTCTGCGCGTCGCATACGCACATCAATATCCACCTGCAGAGCATTGACATACTCCGTGTAGGCAATCTCTCCCTGCTCATATTCTGTCGCTGCCAGCTTAATCGTTTCGGCAGCATCGGTGGCAGCCTCGCCGTTGTAGTATTGCATGCGGTTGAATGCCGTGTTGTATCGGCACATGGCAGCATCATACTCCTTCTGTGCGTTCCACTGCGCCCGTTGCATGTTGAGCTGAGCAATCTGTTGCTCCTGCCGTGCCGCCTTCACCTTAGCCCTCGTAGCTCCGAAGAACAGTGGCACGCCGATGCCCACCTCAAATCCCATGAAGTTGCCCCCTGCATAGCGAGCACGATTCTCGTGATAGGGATCCCATCCCTTTATCACCATTTGGTTTTTCAGTGCCAGCGTAATTGTAGGTGCATATCCATTCTGTGCTGTTCGTAGAGCCTTCTGTGCCGCCACACATTCGTTTTGCGCCAGCTGCCCCTCGGCAGAAGCCTCCCATGAGTAATGTTGTGGCTGATAGCACATTGGCACCAGTTTACTGTCGGCAGGCGTAAGGCTTATGTCGGTGCCCAATGCCGTTGCCATGTCGAGCTTGCCCACCGTCATGTCGCTCTTAGCCTGCTCCAGCTCCATTCTGTTTTCGCGCACCATGCGTGTTGCTGTGAGCCACTCCAGCTGTCGTGCCTCGCCCGCCTTATATCGCAGCTGTGCCACATCGGCATAGCGTTGCAGTAGCGAGTCGTGCGCCATAAGAATGTTCACCCTCTCCTGCTGATACACCAGCTTGTAGTATGCCGCTGTAATCTCCGCTCTCACCGCTGTTGCCGTGACGTTGCGTTTGCTCTCCTGCACCCTCGTCTCTGCCTTCAGCTGTCTGTGTCGTGCTGCATACACCGTTGGAAACTCTATCGTCTGCGACAACGCTATGGCATTGTCGGGCGAGCCACCTGATGTAGGGTCTTGTGCGAGCGACAGCTCTGTGCGCTCCACATCCCATGCTGTGCCCTGCAGCGAGCGGGTGCGTGCAGTTTCGGCATCGGCAGTGCGCAATGCCATATTATGCTCTGCAGCTACTTTCAGGCACTGCTCCAGTGTGAGAGTCTGTGCTTGGCAAGCATATCCCATGGCGGCACATGCCACCACACCTATATATCTATAAAAGCTATGCATCATTGTTCTGTTGTTTTATCGGTTAAGGCAAGTTTGCTGCCCTTATTATTCTTCTTGTCGAACTCCTTGTAGATGGCAGGAATCACCAGCAGCGTCAGCAGTGTGCTACTAATGAGTCCGCCTATCACCACTGTGGCAAGCGGTCGTTGCACCTCTGCACCATCGCCAGTCGACAGTGCCATAGGCAGAAATCCCATTGATGCCACTGCTGCCGTCATCAGCACAGGTCGCAGTCGCAATAGGCAACTCTCCACAATGCAGCTGTGCAGCCACTGTGCAGTGCCCATTGTCTCATTAACATCAGTTGCTTGATTAGAATCTGTTGCGGTGTCGGCATCATTAGTAGCCATTTCGCGTCGTTTCTGCTTAATCTGTGCTATGAGCACTATGCCGTTGAGCACCGCCACTCCGAATAGCGCAATGAAGCCCACGCCAGCCGATATGGAGAACGGCATGCCGCGCAGCCACAGTGCCCACACGCCACCTATTGCTGCCAGCGGAATGGCAGAAAACACATATAGCGACTCGCGCACACTCTTTATGGTGGCATAGAGCAGCAGCAATATCACGATTAGCGCTATTGGCACCACCACCATGAGTCGGTTGGTGGCACTCTGCAGGTTCTTGAATTCGCCACCATAGGTATAGTAGTAGCCCTCTGGCAGGTGCAGTTGTGCATTTAGCTTGTCTTGTATGTCGCTCACTGTCGACTCCACATCGCGCCCCTTTACATTAAATCCCACGTAGATGCGTCGTCCGCCATCCTCATGCGACACCTGCGCCGGTGCCGGTTCGTACACCACGTCGGCAATTTCGCTCAGTGGAATGCTTCCCCCGCTATCGAGCGGAATGGCAAGGCGTCGCAGTGTCTCGGCATTACGCTCGGTGTTGTCGAGCCTAACCACGATGTCCACTTTGCGCTCGCCCTCGTATACTGCACCTGCCACAGCTCCAGCAAAAGCAGTCTGCAGCACCTTGTTCACGGCATCTGCCGACAGGCTATATTGCGCCAATCGGCTGTTGTCGTATTTCACCTGAATCTGTGGCAGTCCGCTCACCTCCTCGGTGTAAATGCCGCTCACTCCCCTTACCGGCTTGATGATGCGTTGCACCTTTGCCGCCAGTTCTGTGAGAGTGTGCAGGTCGTCGCCGAAAATCTTTACTGCCACATCCTGCTTAATGCCTGTTAGCAATTCGTTGTTGCGCATCTGTATAGGTTGCGAAATCTCCGCTTCCAGTCCGGGAATAGTCTTCAGTGTAGTCTCCATCTTCTCGCGTAGTTCTGATGGTGTTTCTGCCGATGTCCACTCGCTTTTAGGTTTTAGAGCAATCATAATGTCGGCACGTTCCACGGGCATCGGGTCGGTAGGAATTTCGGCGCTTCCTATTCGGCTCACCACCTGCTTTATCTCTGGATATTCCGCCTTCAGCAGTTGCTCCGCCTTGGTGCATGTGTGCACCATCTGCGAGAGCGATGTGCCCTGCGCCATGCTCATCTCCACTGCAAAGTCGCCCTCCTCAAGACTCGGTATGAACTCTCCGCCCAGGAATTTAAATCCCACTGCCGACACGCAGAACAACGCCACGGCACCCGTTATCACGTTCTTGCTCTGCCTTAGTGCATATTCGAGCACCGGTCGATACCACGCCTGCAGTCGGTCTATGGCACGGTCGGCCCAGGTGCGGTGTGTGTGCACTGTCCGGCTCAGCATCAGACTGCTTGCCATAGGCACATAGGTGAGCGACAGAATGAACGCTCCGAGTATGGCAAAGAACACCGTCATTGCCATAGGTCGGAACATCTTGCCCTCTATGCCCACCAGTGCCATCAGTGGTATGTAAACTATCATAATTATAATCTCTCCGAAGGCAGCACTCTGCCGTATGCGCGATGCCGAGAATAGCACCTCCTCGTCCATCTGCTTGCGTGTTAGTTGTAGTGGCATTGTAGTGCCATTGTTATGGCATGCCATGCGCAGCTTAGGGTTGGACAGTTGCCCCGTGCTGATATGCGTCACCACTGCCTCAACGATAATCACCGCCGAGTCGACAATCATACCAAAGTCTATTGCACCCAGCGACATCAGGTTGCCCCCAATGCCCGACAGCTTCATCATGCCGAAGGCAAACAACATCGACAGCGGTATCACCGATGCCACCACCATGCCAGCCCTCCAGTTGCCCAGGAATAGCACCAGCACGAATATCACTATCAGTCCGCCCTCTATCAGGTTGCGTGCAATAGTTCCCTCTACACGCTCCACCAGGTCGGTGCGGTCGATGAAAGGCTCTATCACCACCCCTTCGGGCAGCGACCCTTGTATCTGTTCTATGCGTTCCTTGACGCTCTTTATCACCTTTTGGAAGTTCTCGCCTTTGAGCATGATAGCTATGCCTGCCACCACTTCGCCCTCGCCGTTGCGTGTCACTGCACCAAAGCGCGTGGCATGTCCCTCCTGCACGTTGGCAACATCGCCAATGCGTATAGGCGTGCCTCCCACCGATTTAATGCAGATGTTGGCAATATCCTCCATGGAGCCCACTCTGCCTATGCCACGAATGTAGTATTGGTTGGCATCCTCTTCGATGTAGCTACCGCCCGTATTGGCATTGTTGTTCTCCAGTGCGGCAAACACCTCGCCGATGCTTATGCCGCTTGCGTTGAGCCGGTCGGAGTGCACCGCCACCTCATACTGCTTTACATATCCGCCCCAGCCCGACACCTCTGCCACTCCTGGCGTGCCCGACAGCTGCTTGCGCACTATCCAGTCCTGAATGGTGCGCAGCTCGTTGAGCGAATATTTATGCTCGTAGCCCTCTTTGGCTCGCACTGTGTAGTGGAAAATCTCGCCCAGACCCGTGGCAATAGGTCCCATCTCGGTGTCGGTGTTTTGCGGCAAGTCCTTGGTAGCCGTCTCGAGCACCTGGCTCACCTGCGACCGCGCCCAGTATATGTCGGCGCCATCGTCGAACACAAGTGTTATCACCGACAGTCCGCTGCGCGATATGCTTCGTCGCTCTTCTATGCGTGGAATGTTGGCAAGTGCCATTTCTATAGGAGTGGTGATGTACTGTTCCACCTCCTGAGCGCCCAGTGCCGGTGCCTGCGTAATCACCTGCACCTGGTTGTTGGTAATGTCGGGAGTGGCATCGAAAGGCAGGTTGACGAGCGACCACACGCCCCACACCACCAATGCTATGGTTGCAACACCCACAACAAGCTTGTTGCGGATGGAGTATGTTATAAGTTGTTGAAACATGATTGTGTGCGTTCTAATGTTTTAATGATGCTTGTTGTTAGTGATTGTGTTCGCCATGTTCACTTGTCATGCTTGCAAGATAGTAGGCACCCTCTACAATCACCTGCTTGCCTTTGCCCATGTGGCTGCAAGGCGTTATCTCTGTGTAGCCATCCTGCTGCGCCCCCGTCTTCACCTCATGTCGTGAGAACGACAGCACCCCATTCTTGTCTTTGCTGTTGAGCAAGAACACATAACTCTTGCCCTCCATGCTCACGATGCCCTTATGTGGCACAGCATTGCACATCTGTCTGCCCGTGGCAATGGAGCCTTGCACATACATTCCATCGAACAGCGGAGCCTCCTTGTGCGGGTCAAGACGCACATGCGCTGCCACTGCTTTAGTGCCGGTGTTGAAGTGCTGGTTGATGCCATACACCTGTCCGCTGATTTTGCTTCCCGGCTGGTTGGTGAGTGTCAGCCACACACGGTCGCCCGCCTTCACTTTGGCGATGTCGCGTTCAAACACGTTGAGGTCGGCCTCAACCGCTGCATTGTCGCAGATCTTCATCAGCGGAGTCTGCATGTCGGCATAGCTGCCCAGTCGTGCCGTCATCTCGTTCACCGTTCCGCTTATCGGTGCGCGCAGAGCAAACATCGTGGCAAATCTTCCCTTTGCCACAGCCTTCACATCTATGCCCATTTGCTTCAGCTGCTGCGCTATTCCACTGGCGTTGGCATGAGCAATGTTGTAGGCAGTCTGTGCCTGCTGCAGTGTCTTCTTAACGCCGGCACCGCTCTGTTGCAGTGTCTGCTGTCGGTGCCATTCGAGCTCGGCAGTCTCCGCCTCTTTGCATGCAGTGAAATATTCACGTTGCAGTGCCACCATCTCGGTGTTGGCAATCTGTGCCACCACCTGTCCTTTGCGCACGTTGTCGCCCTCTTTCACCAGCACTGCCTTTACGATGCCACCCATTAGTGGTGCCACATCTGCCATATGTTGTGCTCGCAACACCAGCAGTCCGTTCACCTGAATGGTAGCGTCCATTTCGCGGCGTTGCATCTCGCCGAGCTTTATGCCCGCATTGTTCATCTGCTGCTGTGTTAGCGGAATATTGTCGAAGTCGACCATCTCGTTGTGGTCGTCGGCACCATGTGCATCGTGGTCGTGATCATGATTGCTGTTGGCAAACAGCATAAAGCATCCTATGGCGATTATGGTAACCGCCACGATAAACATTATTCGTTTCATTCTGTTATGTGTATAATCTGTTGTTTATTAGTGTAATGAAGAAGTATGGCCACCAATGGTAGCCATTGAAATAACTATACTAATAAACCACAAGGAGGTCCTCTTCGTGTAATATGCTGCGCCACCCTTGAGGATAGTGGCGTTGCGGGGTGCCAGCAGCGTGCGCTGTTGGCGCTTGGCAATGCTGATGCAAAATAAATGGTGGCAACCGCCGGCATGCAGCCGTTGCCTATATGCTGTGGCGCACTGGTTGTGGCGCCTTTGCTTACAATAAACTTATGTAGCTGCTGCACCCGACATGTACTGCCATCGTGCTCGTGGTGCGTGTGTGTAGCCTCTGCATTTATCTCTGTTCCTTCGCCACCAGCATTGTTGTGGTGGCATGCACTCATCGTAATACACACACGCTCATAATGATGATGATGCATCACCATGGTCGATAGCACCACCATGCAGGTAGCTATCCATGTAGCGAGTATGTACAGACGGCGTGTCATAAATATATAATACAGAGTGCGTAGCAATGTTCACTTTGCTTACAAAGTTAAGCAAAAATGCTTGCAACCCAGTTGCATAAGTTCTGAAAAAATCCTAATGGCAGTGCTTGTTCAGTCGTTCTGGTGCCTCTGCTCCCTTTTCAGGCTATAGTAGCCAAAGCGGCATCGCAGGCAGTCTTTGCGGTCGCAGTAGTGTGTGTGCAGCTGTATTATAGCCTGTGTGTCGGCGGCATTGTCGGCATCGATGCCACACTCTCGCCACAACCGTATGTGCTTGTTGTCCTCTGGCTCCAGCTGTTCAAGAAAATCTATAGCCCTTGCAGTGAGTCTCTCGTCTTTGCGGTGGCTGCCGTAGGCATGCAGCAACGGCACCACCGCATTCACTATTAGCGAGTCGACGGATGCTGCCGACAGCTGCTTGGCATTGTCGGCACTCTCCTTGCCAAAGGTGTAGTGTGTGCGCCAATAGTCGCCCACGCCCGTGTGTAGCGTCGAGCGCACTTCGTCGAGCGTCTTGCATGCTGCTATCCTGCTCATATCGGCTTGTCGAGAGCAGTATAAGGTGGCAAGCTGCGACAGGCGTATGTAAGGAAAGTTTTGTGGTCGCAGGCGCATGAAGCGCCATGCTTGGCGTGGCATGGCAGTGAGATCAAACTTATGCGCCAGGTAGTTCCATTCCTGCAGCAACCTGCAGAAGTAGTCGTCGGTGGTGGCGGCAGCACGTTGCCTATCGTTCATCTCATTGGTGTTGAGCAGTCCGGCTGTGCCCATGAACATTGCCTCCACCTGAAAAGCATCGTCGCGGTGGTGTGCCACCTGCATCAGTGGCAGTGTTGCAGCCCATTGCTCAAACGCTTCGCTGTTCACCCCAAAGCCAAAGCTGCGTGCTATGGTTATGAAGAAAGCCTGCTCCCACGATCCATTTGCAGTCTTCACCCGCTGCTCTATGGCGGCACATTTGGCAGCCATGCGCTCTGCACAAAGCGCACTCATCCACGAGTGGATGGTAAGTTTCGGTAGCCCCCTAACCACCTCATGACACGGCGGATAGCGGTCGGCAGCCAACAGTTGCCTATAGTTTTGCATTATATGCTTTGGCACCTTCAACTCCAGCTGTGGCGGATGCGTGCCATCAGCCGTTACCACATCGGCATCTACCACCTCCGCCACATGCAACACCACATTGTTATATGCGGCATCGTGGTCGTGCCCATGCATAAACCAATCGGCAGAGCGCTCGTGTATCTCCACATTGCCCACCCATAGTGTCTTGCCAATGCGCAGCTTGGCATTGAAAAAGTCGGGTCCAGCATTGCTGTTGTGCCTGCCAGGGTCTATCACTTCCACCTCCATGCCATTGGTGGTGCTTAGAGAGTGCAACGGCAGTATGCGATGCTTCCAGATGTAGTGGAGTAGTTGTTCCATAGTGGTGGTTGGGTTAGTGTGGTTTGATTTAGAAAAATATACCCTTTCGGGTGTAGTGTGCATAGAATCTATTTAAAGCACACCCGAAAGGGTATAATTGTAAGTGCATCTATATATAGATAAGTATATCGATAAAGATATTATCAGTCGAACAATCCAGGTTCTACGGTGTTGCTATTGGCAAAAGGTCGCCCCAGATGTTGATAGGCGAGTGGAGTCACCATTCGTCCGCGTGGTGTACGTTTAATGAATCCCTCCATGATAAGATATGGCTCATACACCTCTTCGAGTGTGCCAGTGTCTTCGCCGATGGCAGTGGCAATGGTGCTTACGCCCACTGGTCCGCCTTTAAACTTATCGATGATGGTAAGCAATATCTTATTGTCTATCTCGTCGAGACCATACTGGTCGATATTCAGAGCCGATAGCGACAGGCGTGCAATGTCGCAGTCGATGCGTCCGTTGCCCTTCACTTGTGCAAAGTCGCGCACACGTCGCAGCAAGGCATTGGCAATACGTGGCGTGCCACGCGAGCGTCGTGCTATCTCTATTGCTGCATCGTCGTCGATGGGCACACGCATAATCATGGCAGAACGCTTGATGATGCGTTTCAGCATGTCGGGTGCATAATATTCCAAGTGCAGGTTTATGCCAAATCGTGCTCGTAGCGGAGCGGTGAGCAGCCCGCTGCGTGTGGTGGCTCCCACCAGCGTGAAGGGGTTAAGATCTATCTGTATGGAGCGTGCCGATGGACCCTTGTCGATCATGATGTCTATACGATAGTCTTCCATTGCAGAGTAGAGATACTCCTCTACCACTGGCGACAGACGATGAATTTCGTCGATAAACAGCACATCGCGTGGCTCCAGCGAGGTGAGAATACCCGCCAGGTCGCCCGGTTTGTCGAGCACTGGTCCGCTTGTAATCTTAAATCCCACGCCCAGTTCGTTGGCTATAATATTGCTCAGAGTGGTCTTTCCCAATCCAGGAGGGCCATGCAGCAGAGTGTGGTCGAGTGGTTCGCCGCGATATTTTGCAGCCTCCACGAACACCTCAAGGTTTTCCACCACCTTCTTCTGTCCGGTGAAATCGTTGAACTGCAATGGTCGCAAGGCATTTTCAAAATCCTTCTCTCCCTTATCCGTTTGCTCTTGTCGTATGTTGAAATCTTCTTCCATTTGTCTGTTTTCTTTTAAAAATGCAGTATAGGCAGCCTTCTTTTTTGCCGAGGTGCAGCCTATATTGTGCAAAGATAGTGCAAACCGAGTGCAGAATATCAAGTGTACTTGAATATTTTGTTGAGGTGCAGCCTATCTTATGCAAAGATAGTGCAAACCGAGTGCAGAATATCAAGTGTACTTGAATATTTTGCTGAGGTGCAGCCTATCTTATGCAAAGATAGTGCAAACCGAGTGCAGAATATCAAGTGTACTTGAATATTTTGCTGAGGTGCAGCCTATCTTATGCAAAGATAGTGCAAATTATTCAGAAAATCTTTGATAAACCAAGCGAAACGATTAAATTTGTAGTCAATAACCATTTCCTACCAATAATCTTTCAATCATTAGCCAATATGCTCGTAAAGACTTATTCTGCAGCCGTAAACGGTCTTGAAGTAACCACCGTGACCATAGAAGTGAACATCGTGCCAGGAGTGATGTATCGTCTGACGGGTCTTGGCGACGCTGCTGTGCGCGAAGGTCGCGACCGCATAGCATCAGCTTTGCAGTTTAACGGCTATAAGTTTCCGCATGCCGACATCACCGTAAACCTTGCGCCTGCCGATCTGCGTAAGGAAGGCAGTGCCTTCGACCTGCCCCTGGCTATAGCCATACTCACGGCAAGCGGCAGCATACACACCGATACTCTTGCCGACTTTATGATGGTGGGCGAGCTGAGCCTCGACGGAACGCTGCAGCCGGTGAAGGGCGCCCTGCCCATAGCCATACGCGCCCGTGCAGAACACTACAAGGCATTGATAGTGCCCAAGCAGAACGAGCGTGAGGCGGCAGTGGTGAACAATCTTGAGGTGTATGGCATGGAGAATATTGTCGACGTGATAAAGCTGCTCACAGGTGCCGCCACCTTTGAACCCACAGTGGTAGACACACGTCGTGAGTTCTATGAGCATCAGTATAGCTACGATCTCGACTTTGCCGATGTGCGAGGTCAGGAGAATGTGAAACGCGCCCTTGAGGTGGCTGCTGCAGGCGGTCATAACCTTATAATGGTGGGTCCTCCCGGCTCGGGCAAGTCGATGATGGCAAAGCGTCTGCCATCGATACTGCCCCCATTGTCGCTTGGCGAGAGCCTGGAAACCACACAGATACATAGTGTGGCAGGCAAGTTGCCACGTGGCACTTCGCTCATTTCGCAACGTCCGTTCCGGTCGCCACACCACACCATCAGCGAGGTGGCACTTGTTGGCGGTGGCTCCAATCCACAGCCTGGCGAGATATCGCTGGCACACAACGGAGTGCTCTTTGCCGACGAGCTGCCAGAATTCAACAAGCAGACCCTCGAAGTGCTGCGTCAGCCCCTTGAAGACCATAAGATAACCATCTCACGATCTAAATACACCGTTGAGTTTCCATGCTCGTTTATGTTCATTGCCTCTATGAACCCCTGCCCTTGTGGCTATTACAACGACCCCACGCACAAGTGTTGCTGCACTCCAGGGCAGATACAACGCTACATGAATAAAATATCCGGTCCACTGCTCGACCGCATCGACATACAATGCGAGATAACCCCTGTGCCCTTCAAGGATATCTCTAAGGCAGAGCCAGGCGAACCGAGTAGCATCATTCGTGAGCGTGTGATCAAGGCGCGCGACATACAGACCGCACGCTATAAAGACTATAAAGGCATATATTGCAACGCTCAAATGACCGAGCGCATGATACATCAGTTTGCCGAGCCCGATGAGGCTTCCATCTCGTTGCTGCGCATTGCCATGGAGAAGTTCTCGCTCTCTGCCCGTGCCTACAACCGCATACTAAAAGTGGCACGCACTATTGCCGACCTCGACGGCTCTGAGCATGTGGAGGTGCAGCACATCAGCGAGGCAATAGGATACAGAAATCTGGATAGAGGCGATTGGGCTGAACGCAGGATATATTAAAAGTAAAAGGGCTTTAGTCTTTTTTTTATTATTGGTTTAAACCCGATAAAAAGAAAACAAAGATGAACAATTCAATAGAAATATACCGCTCGCAAGACGGTAGTGTACAGCTTAATGTGAAACTGGAGAATGAGACTGTGTGGCTGACACAGAGTCAGATGGCAGAGTTGTTTGGACGTGATAGAACAGTTATCACGCGCCATATTAAAAATTGTTATACAGAGGGTGAACTTGATAGGAATATCACATGTGCAAAATTTGCACATATGGGTAAGGATCAAGATCAAACAAAGCCCTGGCAAGCCAGGGCTTTATTGGATATAAGAAGTTAGTGTATCTGCATACCTTGTTGTTAGGCAATATGACAATGTTGTTGTGGTTATTTCACCAGCACTTTTGTTGTTTTATTGCCATGTCGCACAATGTTTATGCCCTTATGCATGTTGTCAGTGCGTATGCCTTGTAGATTGAAATAGTCTGTTGTTTCGTTGTTTGCGGTGGTAGGAGAACTTATTGCCGTTGCTGTCTTCTGTGTGAAGTAGCCATCTTTATAATTAGCATAGCGATAGTCTGTTTTGCTCTCGTCGTAGGCAATGGCACCCTTTAGCGATCTGCAACCTTCGAACATGTATTCACTTGAATTTACTATAGTAGTAACAAACATATCGCTGGCATATATTGTTTTAAGGTTGGAATTCCTGTAGAACATGTAACTCATAGTTGTCACTCTCTTTGTGTTAAAATTCGACAGATCAAGAGATTCAAGTTTAGTACAGAATGCGAACATGAAACTCATATCCTTAACATTCTTTGTATTGAAATTCGACACATCGAGCGATGTTAATTGCTTACAGTTCCTAAACATGCTGCTCATATCCGTAACCTTTTCTGTGTTGAAATTCGACACATCTAGCAATGTTAATTGCTCACAGTTCCAGAACATGGCGCTCATATCCTTAACATTCTTTGTGTTGAAATTCGACAGATCAAGTGATGTTAATTGCTTACAGCTACTGAATATGTACCTCATATTCATAACATTCTCTGTATTGAAATTCGACACATCAATAGATGTTAATGGACAATAACAGAACATGGCACTCATATCCGTAACATTCTCTGTATTGAAATTCGACACATCAATAGATTTAAGTTTAATACACCAAGAGAACATTCTCTGCATATTCGTAACCTTCGTGGTGTTGAAATTCGACACATCAAGCGATGTGAGGTCACCACAGCCCCAGAACATGCTACCCATATCCGTAACATTCGTGGTATTGAAATTCGACACATCAAGTGAAGTTACATGACATCCCATAAACATCTCATACATATCTGTGACGTTCTCTGTGTTAAAATTCGACACATCAAGCGATGTGAGTTTTAAAGCTCCACCGAACATGCTATTCATATTTGTCACTTTCTCGGTGTTCAAATTCTCTATACCTTTGATTTCTGTTAGCTTTGTACATTCTCGAAACCAATAATAGCAAGTTGTAGGTCTGGCTTGGGCAAAAGAAGCATCGAATACTACCGTTTTTATAGCATTTTTATTATTGGTAATCCATAAAGGTTCATTTGTATCCTTATTTAAAGGATAAGCATTGCTTGGTTTAGCATCGTTGCATTTAAATGTAAGTGTGCCAGTCGTTTCGTTAAATACAGCATAAGGCTCTAAGGTCTGTGCCTTAGCAGCGCTGCCCCACACTGGCATGCATATTAATATTGCCAGTAAGAGTTTAATGGACTGGGGGGGGGAATTTTGTAAGTAAAGTTTTAAACATAGTAGAATTTTTTATGTTGTTATTAAATAAAGAATAAAAAGATGAGATGCTATTACCTCATCTACATTTGCAAATTTATGAAAATAATTTATACAAAGAATTATTTTCATAAGTTTTTTCCTATATTTCTTCGTTTAAAAGTGCTCCCGATACAATATTTGCATGTTTCTGAGCTCTGAGAATGTCAAGAGAATTCAGAAACATACGGTCAGTGCGTTTTTTTTGAAATATGAGCGTGCAGGCGTTAAGATGCTTATGCACAGCATGTTGCTGGCGTAAGCACCTTGTGTGTGCAAATTTCGGAACACCGAAAAATTGCAAACAAGCCCACTTTACAATGCAAACAAGCCCATTTTGCATTGCAACGAAGCCCTGTTTACATTCCAAAACGGCAACTTTTTTGTGTCGTAGAAGCCTAAAACGGCACAAAAATCACAAAACACTACTATTTTTCCATTCTTTTCGAGGCAAAACACGCTCTGAAACACTTCCGATTTCTCTATTTCGCATTTTTCATTTGTAACAATTTGGCTAAATGAAAAATATATTTGCATGCCATGATAATGGTTAAACCCCAATCGGCATAATGACCCATTTGGGTTTAACCATTGGTGTCTTGCTGTTGCATCATAAAAATCCAGGTTTCGCTATTTGTTTAGAATAATAACCAGGTATTTTTTGTAACTTTGTCGGCGAAAAGCTTCGGTTGGCAGCTTGTGGTCTTTTATATGATAAGCTTTTTAAGCCCGACAAAACTATATTTATACATACACACAATGTCAAATTCAATTGAAAATCTCTATCAACTCGATGGTAGAGTGCCATTAGGAAAGGCCCTTCCTTTTGGTTTGCAGCATGTGCTGGCGATGTTTGTCAGCAACATCACCCCGATAATGATTTTAGCAAGTGTCGTAGGACTAAAGAGCGATGTCAGTGCAGCACTGATACAAAACTGTATGGTCATTGCGGGCATAGGCACATTGGTGCAGTTGTTCCCTATTTGGCGCATTGGCTCGCGTCTGCCGATAGTTATGGGCATCTCGTTCACCTTTCTGTCGCTTGCCATCAGCATTGCCGGTGCTTACGGCATGGGCACCCTTATTGGTGCCGTCATTATTGGCGGACTTGTGGAAGGCGTGCTCGGATTGTTTGTTAAGTATTGGATAAAGCTAATACCCCATGTGGTGGCAGCCACCGTTGTCACCGCCATAGGTTTCTCGTTGCTGCCTATCGGTGCCAATTCCTTTGCTGGCGGTCAGGGTGCAGCCGATTTTGGCAGCTTAAACAACTGGATAGTGGGCAGCGTCACCCTGCTTGCCTGCTTGCTCTGCCAGGTGTTTGCCAAAGGATTTTTGCGCTCGCTCTCAGTGCTTGTAGGTCTTGTGGTGGGCTATATCCTTGCCTGTTTCATGGGCATGGTCGACTTTAGCAGCCTTAGCGGATTGTCGGTTGTGTCCATACCACGATTTATGCCGTTTACTCCAGAGTTTAATATCGGTGCCATTCTCTCGGTGGTTGCTGTGTATCTGGTGTCTGCCACCGAAACAATCGGCGACACCTCGGCACTTTGCAACGGCGCCCTACAACGCGACCCTACGACCAAGGAGATGGGAGCTGCTATCAGCTGCGACGGCTTTGTGAGTAGCGTGTCCGGACTGTTTGGCTGCACGCCAATAACCTCCTTCAGTCAGAATGTGGGTTTGGCGGCAATGTCGGGAGTGGTAAACCGCTTCACTATAGGCATTGGTGCTATTGTCATGATAATAGGAGGCATATTCCCCATTGTAGGTCATGCCCTTACCACCATCCCCCAGTCGGTGCTTGGCGGTTGCACCATAATGATGTTTGGCAGCATTCTTTATGCAGGCTTTGGCATGATGGCACGCACAGGATTCTCGCAGCGCAACATGGTTATCGTCAGTCTGTCGCTCAGCGTGGGTTTAGGCTTTACGCAAGCCACAGAGATGTTCAAAATATTCCCAGAGATAGTGCGCACTGTGTTTGCCGACAACTGTGTGGCAGTGGTGTTCCTTCTTGCCGTGCTCTTGAATTTGCTGTTGCCACATGGCGACAGCGACGACGCCTCGAAATAACGTAGATGCATATATAGAATACGAACCGTCCCCAATTGGTATGTCTGCCAATTGGGGACGGTTCGTATTATCTAAAGGCCAAAACTTCTACACCTTATGCTCTTGCAGAAATCCTATTTGTATTCCTGCACAGGCAGCTCGCCCAGCAATGCACCGAGAGCATTGAATGCGAGCGACTCCATCTCGCCCTCGCCAGGCAGCACCACCACCGGTGCCAGAAAGTCGACCTGCTTCTTTATCTCCTCCACACAATATTTGCTGTATGCCATACCACCGGTGAGTATTATGGCATCTGCCTTGCCCCACAGCGCCACTGCCATGGCGCCAATCTGTTTCGACACTGTGTAGAGCATTGCTTCGAGCACCTCGTGATAAGGCTCCTCGCCAGCCTCGGCGCGGCGTGATATCTCCTTCATATCCTTCATGCCCAGCAGTGCCTGGCACCCGCCATATCCAGCAAGCATCTTCATTATCTGTCGTTGTGTGTATTTGCCCGAGAAGCACAGCTGCACCAGTTGGTCGGCAGGCAGTGTGCCTGATCTTTCTGGAGCTATCGGTCCCTCGCCGTTGAGTGCATTGTTCACATCGATCACCTTTCCAAGGTGGTGTGCCGACACGCAGATGCCACCACCCAGATGAGCCACAATGATGTTGAGCTCCTCGTATTTGCGGTTGATGCTCTTGGCATAACGTCGCGATGCCGCCTTTGCGTTGAGAGCGTGGAATATCGACTCGCGTTTCATGAAAGGCAAGCCAGTGTAGCGTGCCCTTGTCATCATCTCGTCTACCACCACGGGGTCTGCCATATATGCAGGGCAGTGGCACTTCTGTGCTATCTCGTCGGCAATGAGCGATCCCAGGTTGCACACATGCTGATGATGCGCATGCCATAGGTCGTGCTTCATCTGTTCGTTGACGGCATACACACCTCCATGCAGAGGTTTCAGCAGTCCGCCACGTCCTATCACGGCATCGAATTGCAGCGGTATGCCCGCCTTTTCAAGAAGTTTCAGCACGAAGTCGCGCCGATACTCATATTGTTCGTTAACGGTTGTAAACTTCTCTATCTCTTCTTGTGGATGCAGTCCGTCAGAGGTCCATACAGCGCGGTCGTCTTCATACACCGCCACCTTTGTCGATGTGCATCCGGGGTTAATGACAAAAATCCTTTTCATAAGTATGTTTTTGCTATTAGCGATTGGCTGTTCTTATGCTTTGATGCTCTTCATGCAAGCCACTGCCAGACTATAGAATTTAGAGTCTGCCGTGTCGGCTCGCGATGTCACCACCACAGGTGCTGTTGTGCCAGCGAGCATTCCTGCCACTGTGGCGTTGGCAAAGAGCGTTATTGTCTTGTAGAAGGTGTTGCCTGCTTCGATGTCGGGAAATACCAGGCAATCGGCATTGCCCACCACTGGTGAGCAGATGCCCTTTATTGCTCCGCTTTCGGCGTCGCATGCAGTCTTCGCGTCCATTGGTCCGTCGATGCACACCTTACCATAGTTGCCGGAGAGCGCATAGTTTTTCAGCTCCAGATAACTAAGCGTGAGTGGAAATTTGTCGCTTACCTTCTCAGTGCAGTGTATCAGTGCCACGTTAGGGCAGTCGCGTCCGGTGATGGCACGGAATGTGTCGGTGACATATTTTGTTATGGCATCGAACTGTTCGGTAGTAGGATAGGGTATCACCGCCGCATCGCTGAAAAACAGCAGGCGGTTCATGCCTGGTATCTCTGCCACGGCAATATGCGTGAGCACACGCCCCTTCTCGAGCAGTCCCACCTCTTTGTTGAGCACTGCTCGCAGTAGGTTGTCGGTGTTGATAGTGCCCTTCATGAGCACATCGGCGCGATGGGCAGCCACCTCTGCCACCGCTTTGCGTGCAGCATCGTCGTCGTCGGTAGCCGTGAGCACCTTTACATGTTCCGGATATTCTGACAGCAGACGGTCGGCAACATCCATCTTGTCCTCTACAGCCACAAGGCGCAGCGAGGCAAACTCTTCTTCCAAACTACGTCGCAGCACCTCTTCGGTGTGCGCATCGGCAGGGCATGCCACTGCCACTCTTGTTCTCTGCCCCGTTTGGCGTAGGCGTTCAGGCAAGGTTTTAAAGTCTACAATAGGCTCCATGATATAGAAGTTATGTGTTGTGATAAATTTAGTGTAATTATAGATATATTTTGTCATTGCTCATTTAAGTAGGTGTTCAAAATTAATTTAAATGATTTTATGCCCTATTTTGGTCCGTATATTCAGCTCCGAAGAGGGAGTGTAGCGGGCTACACGACCGATGAGAGCTGGGCATACGGACTAAAAGAGGGCGTAAAGGCATTTGAAAGCATAACTTTTTATAAGATTCATATATGCGATTAAATTTGAACACCTACTTATGTAATAAATGTGCAGTGTGCACAAAGGTAGCAGAAGTTAAGCTATCGGCAAAGAAAATGGGCGTTTTTCTTTTGTCCGTCATGCTATTTTTGTGGTTCTCGTCATAAGTAGATTACATAATGTGCATGTTTGACAAGTTTTAAGATAAAAGGAAGGTGTAGTCTTATTATATTTGCCTACCTTTGCACATATTTGTTATTTTGCACACATACATATAGACGGTGTCTCGGCAATCAAAGCGAGGCTCTCGTGCAGACAATCTACGACCTGAATATATTTTAACAACAAAACATCTATATGAAACAATTATTATTAACTCTGGCTGTGGCAGGTATGGCTCCTTGCACTATTTTGGGTGCCGATACCACACAACCCGCCAGTCAGCCCACCTTTACCGAGTGGCACGACTTGGGCGTAAACAATGTGGGCCGTTTTCCCGTGCGCTCTACATTCTTTGCTTACGAGAATCGTGATGCAGCCCTAAAGGCAGTCCGTGAGTCATCAGCAAACTTCATGTCTATCAATGGCAACTGGAAGTTCAACTGGGTGGCTAATGCCGATGAGCGTCCTGATGGTTTCTGGGCAGAAGGCTACGACGACTCTAAATGGGCTACAATGCCCGTTCCTGGCAACTGGGAACTTAATGGCTTTGGCGATCCAGAGTATGTGAACATAGGTTTTGCATGGCGTGGCCACTTCAAGGACAATCCGCCAGAGGTGCCAGTGAAAGACAATCATGTGGGTTCTTACCGCCGCACAGTACATATTCCCGACTCTTGGGACGGACGCCAAGTGATAGCCCACTTCGGCTCTGTCACCTCTAACATGTATCTGTGGGTCAACGGCAAGTATGTAGGTTATTCCGAGGACTCAAAGAGTGCTGCCGAGTTCGATCTCACACCATATCTGCATAAAGGCGACAACCTCATTGCCTTCCAGACATTCCGCTGGTGCGACGGCTCCTATTCGGAAGACCAAGACTTTTGGCGCCTGTCGGGTGTGGGTCGCGACTGCTATCTCTATTCGCGCTCAAAGACTGCGCATGTAGACGATGTGCACATAACCCCCGACCTCGATGCCGACTATCGTAATGGATCACTTGCCGTAAACGTAAAGGGCAAGGGCAACGCCAAATTTGTTGTAGACCTCATCTGCCCCGATGGCAGCGTGCAGAGCCGCAAGGTGCTCAATGCCACTAAGGTGAAGAAGAAGGCAGGACACAATGTGCCCGTAATCAATGCCACCGTGCATTTCGATGTGGAGAATCCACTGAAGTGGACAGCCGAAACCCCCAACCTCTATAAGGTTGTGGTTACGGTGATGCAAAACGAGAAAGAAGTGGAGTCAATACCAGTAAAGGTGGGCTTCAGAAAGGTAGAGATAAAGAACCGCCAGCTGCTCGTTAATGGTCAGCCGGTGCTCATCAAGGGCGCCAACCGCCACGAGATAGATCCCGATGGTGGATATGTAGTGTCGCGTGAGCGCATGCTGCAGGATGTGCGACTGATGAAGCAGTTTAATGTCAATGCAGTGCGCACCTGCCACTATCCCGACGATCCTTACTTCTACGACCTCTGCGATGAGTATGGTATATATGTGTGTGCCGAAGCCAATCAGGAGAGCCACGGATTCTTCTACGATCCCGATGCCATCACCACCACACCGCTCTTTGCAACACAGATAATGGAGCGCAACCAGCACAACGTAATCAACCAATACAACCACCCATCGGTGATATATTGGTCGATGGGCAATGAAACTGCCGACTCGAAGAATTTCACTGCCGTGCGCAACTGGATCAGACAATACGACCCAATGCGCCCTGTGCATTATGAACGCGCACTCAATGGCGACAACACCGATATCTATTCGGAGATGTACATCACACCAGAGATGACCGAGGCTTATGCCAAGAATCCTAAGAACACCAAGCCTTTAATTCATTGTGAGTATGCACATGCCATGGGCAATTCAGGTGGTGTGATGAAAGACTATTGGGATTTGGCACGCAAATATCCTACCTACCAAGGCGGATTTATATGGGACTTCGTGGACCAGGGCCTGCGTGCCACCGATAGCAATGGCAATATGATATATAAGTATGGTGGCGACTACAACGACTATGATCCATCCGACAACAACTTCAACTGCAACGGATTCATCTCGCCCGACCGCAAGCCCAATCCAGAGGCATACGATGTGGCTTACTACTACCAGAACATCTGGACAGAGCCTATCGACCTGAAAGAGGGATCGGTGAGCGTGTATAACGAGAATTTCTTCCGTACTCTCGACCATGTGTCGCTCACATGGACACTCCTTGCAGATGGTGTAGAGTGTCAAAGCGGCACCATAGCCCAGCTGCCTACCATTGCACCACAGAGCAAGGCTAAGCTAATGCTCTTAGGCTACGACCTCGTTAAGGCCAACGATGCCAAGGATGTGCAGCTCAACATCGAGTATCGCCTGAAGCAGCCTGAACAGCTGCTCGAGGCTGGCGCCATCGTTGCTAAGCAGCAGTTTGCCGTGCGTGAGAACACCGCTGCCGCACTCACCATTAGTCCTGCCGCACTCAAGGCTGTAAAGGTGGTTGATAAGAAGAAGGAGCCACAAATCACTCTTCAAGCCAACAACTTCACCATACAGTTCGACCGCAACACCGGTCTGCTTAGTAAGTATGAGGTGCAGGGACGCTCACTCCTTGGTGAGGGTGGAACACTGCAGCCATGCTTCTGGCGTGCCGTTACCGACAACGATATGGGTGCCGAGTCGCAGAAGCGTTTTGCAGCATGGCGCACACCAGAGATGAAGCTCACATCAATCAGCGTCGACAAGAAGACAAAGACAGTGCGTGCCAACTACGAGTTGCCAGCTGTGAAGGCATCGCTTTGCCTTACCTATCAGGCAGATGAGGCTGGAGCGCTTACCGTAACACAAGCCCTCACTACTACACCAGGCTACGACGGACCAGAGATGCTGCGCTTCGGCATGCAGATGAATCTGCCTTACGACATGGATCAGAGCCGTTGGTTCGGTCGCGGTCCGATAGAAAACTACTCCGACCGCAAGATGTCGCAGGATGTAGGCATCTATCATGCAACAGCCGACCAGCTCTTCTATCCGTATGTGCGTCCGCAGGAGACAGGAACTATGAGCGACCTGCGCTGGTGGAACCAGGCCAATGCCGACAACACTGGTGTGCGTATAGAGTCAGACCGTCTGTTCTCTGCATCTGCACTGCACTACGACCTGCTCACACTCGACGAGGGCGAAGAGAAGCACCAGCGCCACTCAATGTCGCTGCCAAAGTCGAAGTACACCAATATGTTCATCGATCTCGTTCAGTCGGGCGTAGGTGGCATAGACAGTTGGGGTGGTGATGGTCGTGCACGCAAGGGCCACCGCGTGGAATACAAGGACTACACCTTCAGTTTCCGCATCACTCCTACCACCGCTCTTTAGAAGCTTCTGCCACGATGGCAACAACCATAGTGGCTTGAAACCATAACATCAATAAGGCTTGCCAGTACACTCGAAAGGGTGGGGCAAGCCTTATTTTTTTGCCTATGCCCATTAGTGCAGATTTGCTATATAGGCTGCAGGTTGCACGAAAACACGACAACATGAGCATGAAAATCGGAATAAAACATGTATATTTGTAGATGCTATATGGCAACGACACAAACCCTTTGGGGAAAATAAATATATGCAATGACCACACAACAATTCATAGCCCAGCACGCCAACGACGATCCACGCCAACTTGCACTGCAGGCACAACGCTATCCAGATGTAGATATGCCCTACGCCCTCAACCAAATACAAGGGCGTCAGGCGGCACGCCGCAAGTTGCCGCAGTGGGCAGCAACCGACGGAATGGTGTATCCGCCACATCTCAGCATGGAGCAGTGCTCGTCGGAGCCCGCCGCCATATATAAGGCAGGCGTGGCGCAAGCATGGATCCGCCGCTTGCAGCATGCCGACGATAGTCCAGCCACCAGCCTCACCGACCTCACCGGAGGTTTCGGTGTCGACTTCTCGTATGTGGCGCGTTGCTTCGACAGTGCCACTTATGTGGAGCGCTCTGCCGAACTATGCAAAATAGCCAGTAGCAATATGCCGCTATTGGGTCTCACGCATGCCCATGTGGAGTGTGCCGATGCCGAGCAATATATCGACACTATGCGAGAGCAGACAATGATATTCGTAGATCCGGCACGCCGCGACAACCATGGTGGCAAGACGGTGCTCATTGCCGACTGCACCCCCGATGTGGCAACACTGTTGCCCAAGCTTATGGCACATGCCAAAGTGCTCATGATAAAACTCTCGCCAATGCTCGATTGGCATCATGCTGTGGCGAGCCTTCAGGGCATGGTGCGCCAGGTGCACATAGTGTCGGTGGGAGGCGAGTGCAAGGAGCTGTTGCTAGTGCTGGCACAGCCACAAGCTGCTGCCGATGCCGATGGCGTGCAGGTGGTGTGTGCCGATGTGGCAGCGCGTGCCGATGACCAAGGCAATTATGCCACCACCACCTTCTGCTACCGCCACCAGCCAGATGCCATTGCCGCAACTCCCCCTATAGCCATCGACGATCTCAGTGGCTACGCCTACATCTACGAGCCTAACGCCTCTATCATGAAGGCGGGCTGCTTTGGCGAGCTTGCCCATGCCTATGGCGTGAGTGCGGTGAGCCACAACAGCCATCTGTTTGTGTCGCAACAAGAAGTGAAACATTTTCCGGGCAGGGCATTCAGCATAAGCACCGTGACCACTCTCAACCGCAAGCAGCTGCGCACAGCAATGGCTGGCATCAGCAAGGCGAATGTGGCAGTGCGCAACTTTCCACTAAGCGTGGTGGAGCTACGCAAGCGTCTGAAGCTTGCCGATGGAGGCACCCATTATATATTCGGCACCACCACCAACAATGGCGAGCATGTGCTTATAGTCGGGCAGAAGGCATGATCTAACAAGCTGTTTGCCATCTCCCTCTGGCGTGCCATAATGTTGAAAATAATCATAAATATAAGCAAGAAATTCGTTATTTCGTCTAAAAAACACTACTTTTGCACGTTAAGCATGTAATCTTTACTTCAGAAATGCTTATCAAATAAAGCAAATCAAGCCTTATATAATGGCGAGAAATATAAAAACAAAACACTAATAATAGATGGCAACAGTAGAAATACGCAAAGTGGAGTCGCGTAGCGACCTCCGCAAATTCATCGACTTTCATTACGACCTTTACGAGGGCAGTCCTTACGATGTGCCCAACCTCTACACAGACGAGGTAAACACACTTCGCAAAGACCGCAATGCCGCATTCGACTTTTGCGAGGCTGAGTATTTCATGGCCCTGCGCGATGGAAAGATAGTGGGCCGTGTAGCTGCTATTATCAACAATCGAGCCAACGAAAAGTGGCAAACCAAGGCCGTGCGCTTCGGCTGGATAGACTTTGTTGATGATATCGAAGTGTCGACAGCATTGATGAAAGCCGTTGAAGACTACGGTCGTTCAAAGGGCATGACAGAGATTGTGGGTCCGCTCGGATTTACCGATATGGACCCCGAAGGCATGCTCATCGAGGGTTTCGACCAGCTCGGCACCCAAGCCACAGCCTACAACTATGCCTACTACCCACAGCACATGGAGCGCATGGGCGGTTGGGTGAAAGACAACGACTATGTAGAGTATAAGCTCTTTGTGCCAAAGGAGATGCCTGAGAAGTATCGCAAGGTGGCAGAGATGATTCAGAAACGTTACAATCTGCACATAAAAAAGATAAACCGCAACGAGATTTTTGGCGAGAACGGCTACGGACAGCGCATCTTCAACGTCATCAACAACACCTTCAAAGACCTCTATGGCTACTCAGAGCTCACACAACGACAGATAGATCAGTATGTAAAGATGTATCTGCCAATGATAGACCTCAGCCTGGTGTCGCTAATTGAAGATTGGAACACTCCCGACCACAAGCTCGTGGGCGTGGGCATCACCCTGCCATCGCTGTCGCGTGCATTGCAAAAGTGCCACCGCGGACGACTCTTCCCATTCGGATGGGTGCGCATATTGAGGGCACTGAAGATGCACAAGACCGACATCGTGGACCTTCTGCTTGTGGGCATACTGCCCGAATATCGCTCTAAGGGCGCCAATGCGCTGCTCTTCTACGACCTCATACCAAGATATCAGAAATACGGCTTCAAGTGGGGCGAAACCCACGTAGAGATGGAGACCAACGAAAAGGTGCAAGGACAATGGCAGTATCTGGAGCGTGAGTGTCATAAACGCCGCAGATGCTACAAGCGACCCATCGACAATAAATAAAACATTCTAACAACAGATAAAGGCTTACCCCCACTACAACGATATGGAAGAACAAACCCCACAGCAGGTGCAATACACCGACGACAACATCCGACACCTATCCGACATGGAGCATGTACGCACACGTCCGGGCATGTACATCGGTCGCCTTGGCGACGGATCGCTGCCCGAAGACGGCATCTATGTGCTGCTCAAAGAGGTGATAGACAACTCCATCGACGAGTTTAAGATGAACGCCGGTAAACGCATAGAAGTGGATATCGACGAGCGCCTCAGCGTGTCGGTGCGCGACTATGGCCGTGGCATACCACAAGGCAAGCTCGTTGAGGCTGTATCGGTGCTCAACACCGGAGGTAAGTACGACTCAAAGGCTTTCAAGAAGAGCGTCGGACTCAATGGCGTGGGTGTGAAGGCAGTGAATGCACTCAGTGCACACTTCGAGGTTAAGTCGTTTCGTGATGGTAAGGTGCGAGCACTGTCGTTTGAACGCGGCGTGTTGAAAACCGACACCACAGAGGCATCCGACGACGAAAACGGCACATATATATTCTTTGAACCCGACCCGACGCTGTTCGTTGGCTACTCCTTCCACGACGACTTTGTGGAGACGATGCTCCGCAACTACACCTATCTCAATTCCGGGCTCACCATCATGTATAATGGCAGGCGCATACTCTCGCGCAATGGTTTGGCCGACTTGCTCACCGATGCAATGACCACCGACCCGCTTTATCCCATCATACATGTCAAGGGCGAGGATATAGAGATAGCGTTCACCCACACCAATCAGTATGGCGAGGAGTATCACTCATTCGTAAACGGACAGCACACCACTCAGGGCGGCACACATCAGAGTGCCTTTAAAGAGCATATAGCACGCACCATAAAGGAATTCTTCGGCAAGAACTATGAGTTCACCGATATCCGTAATGGTCTGGTAGCAGCCATCGCCATCAACGTGGAAGAACCAATGTTCGAGAGTCAGACAAAGATAAAGCTCGGCTCTCTGCAAATGGCGCCAGGCGGAGAGAGCATAAACAAATATGTGGGCGACTTTGTGAAACTCGAGGTAGACAACTTCTTGCACATACATGCCGATGTGGCTGAGACAATGCAGCAGAAGATAACCGAGAGTGAGCGTGAGCGAAAGGCCATGGCGGGAGTGACGAAGCTGGCACGCGAGCGTGCCAAGAAAGCCAATCTGCACAACCGAAAGCTGCGCGACTGCCGCATACACTATTCCGATGCAAAGAACGAGCGTAAGGAAGAGTCTTCGATATTCATCACCGAGGGCGACTCGGCAAGTGGCTCTATCACCAAGAGCCGCGATGTGAACACACAGGCGGTGTTCTCGTTAAGAGGCAAGCCACTCAACTCCTATGGACTCACCAAGAAGGTGGTGTACGAGAACGAGGAGTTCAACCTGCTGCAGGCGGCACTCGATATAGAAGACGGCCTCGACTCGTTAAGATATAACAAGGTGATAGTGGCTACCGATGCCGATGTCGATGGCATGCATATACGACTGCTCATCATCACCTTCTTCCTGCAGTTCTTCCCCGACCTTATAAAGAAAGGACATGTATATGTGCTGCAGACACCGCTCTTCCGAGTGCGCAACCGACGCACAAAGATTAAAAACAAGCAGGTGGTGGCAGATGCCGATGCCCGACTCAATGGCAAGGAGCGCCGTAGCGACTTCGTGACACGCTATTGCTATAGCGACGAAGAGCGACTGCAAGCCATCCGCGACCTCGGACCAGAGCCAGAGATAACACGATTTAAAGGTCTTGGAGAGATATCGCCCGATGAGTTTGCACACTTTATTGGACCTGAGATGAGGCTTGAGCAGGTGACACTGCATAAAACCGACCAGGTGCAGAAACTCCTTGAATACTACATGGGAAAGAACACTATGGAGCGACAGAACTTCATTATCGACAACCTTGTGGTAGAAGAAGACCTGCCCGACGATGCTTCCGTAACTACCGAATAACGACAGCAAGCAGACAAAAGCCCTTTGTCTGACTGCCGACACCCCATCCAAAAACATCACAAAGCAATGAAAAAGCTGAAAATAACACTATTGCTGCTGCTTGCTGTGGCATTTCTGTCGGCACAGAAAATACACCCACTGCGCAAGTTGCAGATAGCAGAGATGGCAGTGTCGCAGCTATATGTCGATTCTGTCGACGACAAAAAGCTTGTAGAAGAAGCCATACGAGGCATGCTCAAAAGTCTCGACCCACATTCTGCATACACCACTGCCAAGGAAACAAAGTCGATGAACGAACCGCTCACAGGCTCGTTTGATGGTATCGGAGTGCAGTTTAACATGGTAGAAGATACCCTGCTCGTTATACAACCCGTGCGCAAGGGCCCTTCAGAGAAGGTAGGCATACTTGCCGGCGACCGCATCGTCACCGTCAACGACACTTCTATCGCAGGTGTGAAGATGGATCGTGCCGATATAATGCAGCGCCTGCGCGGACCACGCGGCACTAAGGTGAAGCTTGGTGTGAACCGACGTGGGGTGCCCGATATGCTCACATTCATCGTCACACGAGGCAAAATACCCGTACACACACTCGATGCCTACTACATGCTGACACCCACAGTGGGATATGTGCGCATTGGCTCGTTTGGTGCCACCACCTATGCCGAGTTTATGACAGCCGTCGACTCGCTACAAAAGGCAGGCATGCACCACCTTGTGCTCGACCTTCAGGACAATGGCGGAGGCTATCTTCAGGCTGCAGTGCAGATTGCAGGCGAATTTCTGAAACCAAACGACCTCATAGTATATACCGAGGGGCGTGCACAAAGTCGCCACGACTTCCGTGCCGACAGAGGCGGACGCCTCACCAAGGGCAATGTGTATGTACTCATAAACGAATATTCAGCATCGGCATCGGAGATTGTTAGCGGTGCCATACAAGACCACGACCGTGGCGTGCTCATTGGTCGCCGCTCATTCGGCAAGGGACTGGTGCAGCGCCCTATAGAGTTCGACGATGGCTCGATGATACGCCTCACCGTGGCACACTACTACACTCCATCAGGCAGATGCATACAGAAACCCTATGAGAAAGGCGACTCCGAAGATTACGCCCTTGACATAGAGAAGCGACTGAAGCGTGGCGAGCTCTACTCGGCAGACTCCATACACTTTGCCGACTCACTGCGTTATGCCACACTTAACATGCATCGCACGGTATATGGTGGCGGAGGCATCATGCCCGACGTGTTTGTGCCACTCGACACAACGCAGTTTACAGCGTTGCATAGGCAGTTGGCTGCACGCTCGCTGATAATCAATAACATACTGCGCTATACCGACAACAACCGCCAACAGCTAAAAGAACGCTACAGCGATTTCTCTGATTTCGTGCAACACTATAGGGTGCCCGATGCACTTATCGATAGCATCATGACACAGGCAGCCCGACAAAACGTGAAGCCCAAAGACTCTCTGGAACTACAACGCACCTTGCCTGCATTGTGCCTGCAACTGAAAGCACTCGTGGCACGCGACATTTGGGATATGAATGAATATTATCATGTCTACAATGAGCAAAACCATATAGTGGCAAAGGCATTGCAAATGGCTGAGGCTGGCACCACACTCAGCGACATTCGCACCCTGCGCAACGACTATAAAGCCGCAGCTCCACACGATGACAAGGAAAATGCAGCGGTAAATAAGGGCAAGGCAACTAAGGCGAAGGGCAAAATGGTTGACAAGAAAGCCCAAACTGCAGGCAAGAAAACCAAATCTGCCGATAAACATAAGCCGCGAAAAAACATAAAAAAGCATTGATTTACACCACTTATACACCAATATCACTTATATAATGGTATAAAAAGGAGATCGATAGGAAACTTTTAACAAATAAATAGTTTCCTGTCGGTCTTTTTTGCTTACCTTTGCATTTTTATTGTAAGACTATACATATATAGAAGTGTATACATACACCTACTTAGGATAGACTATACACATATAATTGAAAAGACTATAAGCAACAGCAATATAAGTTCTTATATTATGATAAAAATTATACGCACAACCGTAATTGCGGCTATTATCGCTTTGGCAATGCCTCAGAAGGCAGCTGCCGAAGGCAAATTTGTTCCTTTTAAGTATGGAAATTTCGATACTTGGGTAACGCGCCAAATTCATGAATCAGCAATCATTGGAGGTCAGAAGAAGACCCTTTATGAAATCGGTCCCAACCATTCGCTAACTGGCAACAAACCATACACCAACCTCGGTGGGTCGCCTTGGGGCACCAGCAATGTTATGGCTAAGGTGATGGGTGTTGTGAAGACTAATAACTCTGTGTATCGCGACAATCGTGGTTCGGGGCATTGCGTAAAGATGGTTACACACATCGAGAAGTGCAAGGTGCTCGGCATGATGAACATCAAAGTGCTTGCAGCAGGCAGCATATTCCTTGGCGATATGAAAGAACCTATCACAGGCACAAAGGAAGGTCCTAAGGCACTCAACTGCGGCATACCATTCACCGGGCGTCCTCATGCCCTGCGCTTCGATTATCGTGTGCAGGTGCCAGGAACAGCCCATCGTATTCGTCAGAACGGCTTTAGCAAGCCATCGACAGTGGCAGGTCCCGACTATTGCATTGCCATGCTCTATCTGCAGAAACGCACAGAAGATGCTAAGGGCAACATCACCGCTAAGCGCGTAGGAACAATGGTAGTGAGATTCGGACGCTCAACCAATGGATGGGTCAACGGAGCCACTTACGAGATACACTATGGCGACATGCGTGGCAAGGCTGGCTTCGACCAATCTACTATGGGGCTTCGCTCCACCGACTATGCACGCAACTCAAAAGGCACGCCAACACTGGTACGCGAAACCGGATGGGCTGCCGCCGACGAGAGACCAACACACATCGTGCTGCAGTTCTCATCATCGCATGGTGGTGCCTATGTAGGAACAGTGGGCAACACCTTCTGGGTAGACAATGTCGGACTCGTATATTAAGACTATTAACTTGTATATTAAGACTATTAACACTCAATAACGACATCCTATGAAGCCCCTATACACACTCCTGCTGATATTGCTTGTGGCATCATCGGCTTGGGCTCAGGAATCTACCGATACCGTGGCGACAGTGAAGAAGCGCTCGCTGGTGTCGAGGTTTCTCAACTATTTCAACGATGCCAATAAAGAGAAGAAGAACAAGAAATTCGACTTCAGCATAATAGGCGGACCACACTATAGCACCGACACCAAGCTTGGCATCGGACTGGTGGCAGCAGGTATATACCGCACCAACGCCTCCGACACCATAACACCGCCAAGCAATGTGTCGCTCTTTGGCGATGTGTCGACTGTTGGATTTTATATGCTTGGCGTGCGAGGCACACACATCATGACCGCCGACCGTCAACGCATCGACTATACAGTGTATTTCTACTCCTTCCCAAGCAAGTATTGGGGCGTGGGCTATCCTATGTGCAACGACGATGCCAACAAAAGAGATATGAAACGCTGGCAGGCGCAAGCTAAAGCCAGCTATCTGTGGAGCACTGCCAACGACCTGTTCATCGGTCCGACGCTATCGGTTGACTATGTGCTTGCCCACGACATGGAGACTCCTGATATGCTCTTGGGGCAAGACCGTCGCACTTTCAACCTCGGAGTGGGCTTTACACTGCTCTACGATACCCGCGACAACCTCACAGCCCCAAAGCGTGGAGTGTATCTGTCGGTGCAGCAGATGTTTCGCCCTAAATTCATGGGCAACGACTACGCCTTCTCTACCACCGACCTTCGCACCAGTGGCTACATTCCATTATGGAAGGGAGGCACACTGGCTGCCGACTTCCGTGGCGTCTTTAACGCCGGCAACCCATCGTGGGGAATGATGGCGCTGCTGGGCAACAGCTACTCTATGCGTGGATATTACGAAGGACGCTATCGCGACAAAAACAAGATAGAGGTTCAGATAGAACTGCGTCAGCATGTGTGGAAACGCAATGGCTTGACATTTTGGGCAGGCGCAGGAACAGTGTTCCCACGGTTTGCCGACATCAGAATGAAGCAAGTGTTGCCCAACTATGGCGTGGGCTATCGGTGGGAGTTTAAGAAGAATGTAAACGTCAGACTTGACTATGGATTTGGAAAAGCCGGGCAAAAAGGATTTATATTCAACATCAACGAGGCTTTCTGAGCAGACATCCCCAATCAGTGTGTAGCAGATGCTGCTGCATGCTATGCTGCAGCAATGATGGCAAAACCACACGGTGCCAGCCATAAAGCTATAGACGCATAACAACACAGCCCTTGCTTGCTTTTGTGGCAGGCAAGGGCATGACTATAAAGTGTAAAATGATTAAAACGAAGAGATAATAACATTAACATATAAAAATGGATTTTAGCAAAAACACAATCTTGGCATTGCTCGCGACGAGCATCAGTGCAAATGCTTTTGCAGCAAAAGATTCAGTAAGTCCTGAACTCACCGACACACAACGCGACACACTGAAACTCAGTGAGATTGTTGTAGTGGGTTATGGCAAGATGCGACGTAAGGACGTGACCAGTTCTATCACTACTATCTCATCTGCCGATCTTAATAAAGGTGTATACACCACCCCTGCCCAATTGTTGCAGGGCAAAGTGCCCGGCTTGGTCGTTACCAACAGTGGTGACCCTAATGCCTCACCTTCCATCACCTTGCGTGGTGCCTCAACCTTACGCACTGGCGCAGCAATGGAACCTTATTATATAGTCGACGGCGTTCCAGGCGTCGACCTCTCCTTAGTAGCTACCGACGACATAGAGTCAATCGATGTGCTTCGCGATGCCACTGCCACCGCCATATACGGTTCGAAGGCAGCCAACGGCGTTATTATAGTCACCACCAAGCATGGCCGTGCCGGCGCGGCACACGTTACCTACAACGGCTATATGGCTGTTGAGTCGGTGTCGAAAAACCTCGATCTTGCCACAGCAGCAGAGCTTCGTGCCTATGCAGCAGAGCATGGCTTTGAACTCGCTAACGACACCGGGGCTGAAGTAGACTGGCAGAAGGAAGTGGAGCGTACGGGCATCTCGCACAATCATAACCTTGCAGTGTCGGGCGGCAACAGCCGTTCCGGCTACAACGTGTCGCTCAACTATCTCAACCACGAGGGTGTCATACGCTCATCGAGTTTAGAGCGCTTCGGAGCACGCGCCCTTGCCCACTCTAAAGTGCTTAAAGACCACCTGCAGCTTTCGCTCGGCGTTAACGCCAGCCAAACAACCAAGAAGGGCATCGAAGCCAAGGAGTATGGCGTAAGTGTCACCGATGCTATGGTGTATTACTCACCAGCACAGTCGGTGCGCGACAATAGTGGAGCATGGAGCGAGTCGACAAGCACCACACAATACTACAATCCCCTCTCTATGATTAATGAGGATACGCAGAAGAATATATATCGTCGAATGCAGATAAATGGCAAGGCCGACCTCAATATTCTTGCCGACCTCACCTGGAGTGCGCAGTTCTCGTACATGGCTAACCAAAATATCCTGTCGGAATATCACTCTACAAAGTCGCAGATTGTGAAGACACACGGTCAGGCAACACGCTCTACCTACACCGACGACAAGCAGGTTTTTGAAACCTTCGGCAACTACTCTCACTCCTTCCCTGGCTACCATCGCATTGGAGCTATGGTGGGCTATTCGTGGGAGCAGACCAACTCCAACGATGGTTTCGGACTCACCGTTAAGGATTTCTACAACGATGCAGTGAAATACTACAACCTTACCTATGCCAACCAGATAGATGGTATCGATGGCGTGGAGAGTGGGGCAGAGTCGACACTGCGCATGATATCCTTCTACGGACGTCTGAACTACTCCTATGCCAGCCGTTATAACTTCCAAGCCACGGTGCGTCGCGATGGCTCATCGGCATTCGGTAAGAACAACCGTTGGGCAACATTCCCTTCTGTATCGGCAGCATGGCGCATCAGCGAAGAGCCATTCATGCGCAACCTCGGCATCTTCGACGACCTGAAGTTGCGCGTGGGCTATGGCGTTAGCGGCAACTCACTCGGCTTCGATGCCTACTCCGCACGTCGCACCTATGGCGTGTCGGGCTGGTTCCAGTATACCGATGCCAATGGTGTCACCACCAACAAGCACACACTCGCAGCCACAAATAATGCCAATGCCGACCTGAAGTGGGAGCGTACCGGCATGTTCAACATCGGCATCGACTTCGGATTCTTCAACTCTCGCCTCACAGGAACGATAGAATATTACGACAAGCGCACATCCGACCTTATATATTATTATCCGGTGTCGACCAATCGCTTCCCCTTTGGCACTATGACAGCCAATGTAGGCGATATTTCCAACCGCGGTATAGAGCTCACCATCAACGCCATACCGGTGCAGACCACCGACTGGCAGTGGACCACTTCTCTCAATCTCTCGCACAATAGCAACCGCGTGGAGAAGCTGTCGAATGCTGCCTACTCAGTGAACTATCAAGACCTGGCATATCCATGGATAACCGGCAATACCGGTGTGGCTGTGCAGCGTCTTATGGAGGGCTGTCCTATCGGTCAGTTCTACACTTATGAGTTTGCCGGACACGACGAGAACGGAGTGTCGCAGTTCTGGGTTCACGACCCCGTCACTGGCGAGCGCACTGGCGAGAAAACCATCAAGCCCACCGACACCGACCGCACCAAGACCGGTTCGGCACAGCCAAAGCTCACCTTCGGCTGGAACAACACCGTGTCGTGGAAAAACTGGGACCTCTCGCTGTTCTTCCAAGGCACCATTGGCAATAAGATATTCAATGCCCTTAGAGCACAATACAATGCCGTATCGATGATACCAAAGGGCAAGAACGTTTATAAGGAAGCACTCACCGAGCAGAACTTCGGCGATGTCAACTCACAGTCGCCCAGCGACCGCTACATCGAAAATGGTTCGTTTGTGAAGCTCTCTACACTCTCGCTCACCTACAACTTCGGTCGACTGAAAGGATGGGTAGAGAACCTCTCGGTGTATGCCACATGCAACAATGTGTTCACCATCACCTCCTATAAGGGCAGCGACCCAGAAGTGTCGCTTGGCGGACTCACACCTGGTATAGAGTGGCGAAAAGACTACTATCCACACACCCGCACTTTCATGTTTGGCACGAGGATAAGCTTCTAACAACTAACAATCAACGACAATGATGAAAACGACAAAAATAATAGCTTCGGCAATGTTCGTAGCACTTGCCATGGCGAGCTGCACCGACCTCGATGTCGACGTGAAATCAAAATACACCGACTATCCCACCGAGTCGGAAGTGGCGTTTGAGGCAAAGATGGCTGATGTGTATTATGCCTTCCGCAATCAGCTTGGCAACAACTACAACCGCACACAGACATTTGCTTCTGATGAGGCTGCGGGCATTAGTTTCGATGGCGACTACTACGACAATGCCGAGAACGTAAACCCTACACTCCATAACTTCAAGGCCGATAATACACCGCTCAACTACTGGGCCGACTTGGCGTCGGGCATAACAAAGTGTAATCAAGTGCTAAAAGACCTTGCCGACATCAATGCCACAGCCGAGCAGATGGCTCCAGCCCGTGCCATGCGCGCCTTCTATCACTTCATTCTTATGGATAGCTTTGGCGATGTGCCAGTGCTCGACCGCCTGCCCGACGACAATGAGGCAGTGGAGCGTGCTCCACGCCGTAAGGTGGCAGAGTTTATTGAGAACGAACTGATAGCCTGTCTGCCACACCTTACATCCAATGTCAATGCTGCCACTTATGGCAAGCCAACACGATGGATGGCAGAGGCACTCCTTGCCAAGCTCTACATCAACTGGGCAGTGTACACCTGCGGCAATGTTGCCGACTACGATGCTGCCACAACACCCAACAACCGTCTCGACAAGTGCGTGGAGATGTGCGATGATATAATCAACAACGGCCCCTTCGACCTTAGCGACCCATACCGAAAAAAGTTCCTCTACAATAATGGTGCTCACATACGCGACTTTATCTACGCCATGCCTTACGATAAGGTCAATGCCACAGGCATGCTCTATGGTCGTTTCCGCACCTTCCGCAAGGTAGACAATGGCGACACCATGGGCTATCTTGGCGGCAAGATGAACAATTCGTGTGCTGGCATCACCGCCATGACCGAAGAGTTTGCCAACCTCTTCACCCTTCCTGGCGACGATCGCAATGAGGTGGTTCTCGGTGCCACGACCGATGGCAAGGTGTTCATTCACGATGCTATCACCGGCGAGCGCACCACACAACCTTATACATATAAGGGCAAGCAGCTGGTGCTTACAAAGAAGCCACAGCTGAAATCCGACAGCGAGGTAGACCGTGAGCAAATAAATTGTGGCGCCAATGTCGACGGCTGGCGTCAGGGCTATCGCTCACTGAAGTTCTATCCCAACCCTTCCGAATATTCCGCTTACAACCGCAACCAAAGCAACGATGTGCCCATCTTCCGTTTGGCAGATGTCATTCTGACTAAAGCCGAAGCACTGCTGCGTGGTGCCAATAGCACTAATGCCGACACGCCACAGTCGCTGCTCAACCAGATACGCTCCTATGTGCATGCCCCACAGTTTGATGGTGTGCCCACATTGCAAGACATCCTCGATGAGCGTGGCCGTGAGCTGTTCGACGAAAACTGGCGTCGTAACGATATGATACGCTTTGGTACATTCGAAAACGAGTATGGTTTTCACCTCAGAAACATGCCAGGTGCACGCTTCGACAAGAGCTGTCGCATCTTGCCAGTGCCAAAAGCCATTCTCGACGAAAACAAGAACTGGCATCAGAACGAAGGCTATTAATTGCCAGCCTACGATTCCACCCCCATATAATATATGTACGTTATGAACATTTCAGATAAACTACGGATATTCCTTTCGCCCCGCCTTCTGTGGTGCTATGCTGTGCTGTCGCTGGTGGTGCCTAATGTAGCATTGTGCTTTACGGAGCATATGCCACTTATTGCCGATGCCTCTAACATCCTACTGCCACTATCCGTCTATGCCCTGCTTATGTCGTTGTCGGCAAAGACGGGCCGCCAGGTGTGGGTGCTCTTCTTGATAGTGTTCTTTGCTGCATTCCAGATGGTGCTCATCTATCTCTATGGTAGTGGAGTGATAGCCGTGGATATGTTCCTGAATCTTGTCACCACCAACCCTGGCGAAGCCATGGAGCTTCTCGACAACCTTGTGCCGGCGGTGGCAGGTGTGTTCATATTATATTTGCCTTTGCTCATCATTGCCGCCTGGCAGTGGGCAAAGCACATAAAACTCGACGATACGTTTCGTTTCAAGGTGCGCCGATGGTCGATGATATGTGTGTTGGTGTTTGCCGCATTGACAAAGATGTGCTACTATGAATATCCTGCTGGCAATGAGAAAGCAGGCAAGTTTGAGTATCATGTCGAGAACCACATGTATCCAGCCAACGTGTTCTATAATCTCTATCTGGCATGCCACTACAGCTATCTGTCGGCACACTACGAGGACAATGTGCGCAATTTCAAGTTTGATGCTCGCGCCACCCATGCTGCCGACAGTGCTGAGGTGTATGTGCTTGCTATCGGCGAGACGGCACGTTCTGCTGATTTCCAACTCTACGGATATTCTCGTCCCACCAATCCTGAGCTCTCTGTCACCGACGGACTGCTCGTGTTCAGCCATGTGCGCTCGCAGTCGAACACCACCCACAAGAGTGTCCCGATGCTGCTCACTGCTGCCACTGCCGACGATCACGACCGCCTTTATCGTGAGAAGGGCATCCTGGCTGCATTCCGCGAGGCAGGATACTACACAATGTTTATATCCAACCAAAAGCGCAATCACTCTTATATCGACTTTCTCGGAGCGCAGGCCGATGAGTGCCTGTTTATTCGCGATAATGCCCAAGAGCCTGCCAATGCTGCCGATGCTGCTGATGTGGCTGCCAGCACAAGTGATGAGCGCCTGCTGCCCTATGTGAAGCGCGCCCTGCAGAGCGGACATCGCAAGCTGTTTGTCGTGCTCCATATGTATGGTTCCCACTTCAACTATCGCGACCGCTACCCTCAGAGTCGTGCACGTTTTCTCCCCGACACCCCAACAGATGCCAAGGCAGAGAACCGGCAGCAGCTGCTCAATGCCTACGACAACACCATTGTGCAGACCGACTACATACTGGCGGAGCTCACACGCATGCTTGCTGCCACCCGCTCGGCAGCAGCACTGATGTACACCTCCGACCATGGCGAGAATATCTTCGACGATGAGCGCCGCCTCTTCTTGCATGCCTCGCCACGCCCATCGTGCTACGACACCGATGTGCCCTTGCTCGTATGGACCTCTGCCTCTTATGGTAATATATATCCACACATTGTCGCTGCCATGCGTGGCAACACACAAAAAGGAGTGCAGAGCAATGCATCCGTATTCCCCACGATGCTATCCATTGCCGGCATCGAGACGAAATCACGTGTCGACAGCCTCTCGCTCACCAATCCAAGCTATCGTCTTGGCACCCGTTATTATCTCAACGACCACAATCATGCCGTTCCGCTCTCGGTATATGGTATAAGATAACCCCATAAACGCTATGCAATACAACACCCATACACTTGCCAACGGACTGCGAGTGATACATCTCGACAGCCAGTCGCCGGTGGTATACTGCGGCTATGCCGTAGCTGCCGGTACACGCGACGAGCGACCAGGCTTTGAAGGCATGGCACACTTCTGCGAGCACATCACCTTTAAAGGCACGCAACGTCGCCGTGCCATCAATATTCTCAACTATCTTGAGACGGTGGGTGGCGACCTTAATGCCTTCACCAATAAGGAAGAGACAGTGTATCATGCTGCCGTGCTGCGCGACAATGTCGACCGTGCTGTCGACCTGCTCACCGACATTGTGTTTCACAGCACCTATCCACAAGCCGAAATCGACAAAGAGGTAGAGGTGATTGTCGACGAGATAGAGAGCTACAACGACTCTCCCTCCGAACTTGTCTACGATCTTTTTGAGAATGCCATCTTCCGTGGACACCCCTTAGGACACAACATTCTTGGCACTGCCGAGCGCCTGCGCACCTATACCACTGCCGATGCAGTGCGGTTCACCAGCCGCCTATATCGTCCTGACAATGCCGTATTCTTTGCTTATGGCAACATCAGTTTCAGCCGCCTCGTGCACTTGCTTGAGAAGGCGCATGCCCAGGCATTATCGGCAGCTGCCATCATGCCGCAAGCCACTATGTCACTGCCTACCGATAGCGTGCCACTGCCACCATATCAGGCGCAGCACATCACGCACCACATGGACACTCATCTGGCACACGTCATGATAGGATGCCGTGCCTACGATGTGCACGACAACCATCGCATAGCACTCTATCTGCTCAACAATATCCTTGGCGGACCTGGCATGACAGCCCGTCTAAATCTGTCGCTTCGTGAGCGCAACGCACTTGTCTATACCGTAGAGAGCATGATACAGAGCTATTCTGACACCGGTCTGTGGGCAGTGTATTTTGGTTGCGACCCGAAAAATGTGTCGCGTTGCCTCCGACTGATCCGCCACGAGCTCGATGCGATGATAGCCAAACCCATCTCCGAGTCGCGTCTGCGTGCTGCCAAGAAGCAAATACGCGGACAGATAGGCATTGCCTGCGACTCACGGGAGTCGTTTGCACTCGACTTTGCCAAGAGCTATCTGCACTATGGTTGGAAGAAGGATGTGAGTGCTCTCTGTGAACGAATAGACACACTCACCGCTGCCGACCTGCAGCAAGTGGCTGCCGACATATTCAATGCCGACAACATCACTCGCCTTGAGATAATGTAAGGCAATAACAATATATTTTAGTTATAACTATAATACACACAAAAGAGCCCAGCTGATATTTGTCAGCTGGGCTCTTTGGTGTGTTTATATGTCATTGCCAGTGGGCAGTTATGGCTTCAGCATAGCCAAAGCCTTATTCTCTTCAGCCTCCATTATTTCGCGCTCGCCCGGACCTTTGTCGTTGATGCCACACAGATGCAGTATGCCGTGAATAATGACACGCCGCAACTCCTCGTCGTAGCTCTTGCCAAAGAGTTCGGCGTTAGAGCGCACGGTGTCGAGTGATATCACAATGTCGCCACTCACAATGCCCGGTTCGTCGTAGTCGAAGGTGATGACATCGGTGTAGTAGTCGTGACCGAGATACTCGTTGTTGACTTCAAGAATTTTCTCATCATCGACAAACATATAACCAATCTCTCCCACTTTCAGCCCATAAGAGGCAGCCACGGCACGTATCCATGCCGAGGTGTCGCGTTTCTTTATTTTCGGCATCTTCACGCCGTCCACGTTGTATGTTATCATAATATAAATATTAGTTCTGTTGATAGTAAATGCAGCTATTCTTCTGTGCCTTGTGGCAAGAAGCGCTCCACGCTTCGTCCGAAGTGTGTTAGCTCCCTCACCACTGTTGACGACACGCTCTCCATGCCTGGCAGTGCGAAGAGTACCAGCGTCTCTATGCCCGTGAGGCTTCGGTTTATGTCGGCTTGCTCGCGCTCAAACTCAAAATCCCTTACGGAGCGCACTCCCTTTACGATGAACTTTGCCCCTACGCGTTGTGCAAAATCCACTGTAAGGTCGCTATATTGCATCACGCTGATGCGCTCGTCGTTGCTGTAAAGGCGCTGTATGGCTTCCATGCGTTGTTCTGGTGCAAGCATATACCGCTTGCTCTCGTTCACTCCCACTCCTATTATGAGCTTGTCGAACAATGGTAGCACACGCTGCACTATAGAGTCGTGGCCAATGGTGAAGGGATCGAATGACCCCACAAATATACCTATACGTTGCATAACGCTATGAGTTTTAGAGTGTGTTATATCTTGCTATGAGCCATGGCTCTTGCCTTTGCTATGGCCTTGTTGAGTCGTGTCTGCGCCTTGTTTTTTGCAGCTACAGTCTTGGCGTTCTGCACATTGTCGTATAGAGTCCACAGCTTAAGGTTTGCGGTGGCATCCTTATAAGCCTTCGTGAACGTGTTGGCAATGGCTTCTGTGGCAGCCTCTTCTGCTGCCGATGCAAACGCATGGCGATAGCCCTTCTGTTTGTTCCATAGCCCGCGTGTGAAGTCTGGGAATGTCACTGGTGCGCAGTCGTTGTCGAGCGACAGAGCGCTCAGTTCTGCAATGGAACACCATTCAGCCAAGTCGTACACATCCATATCCAGTGGCAGTCCATTTTGCAGGCAGTACACCAGTCGTGCCACCATAACGAAGTCCATGCCACCATGTCCGCCCACCTCCTTTGCCAGCTCGCCGAATTTCTTCAGTATGGGGCTTTCATATTTCTCTTCAAGTGCTTTGCGCTGCTCTTCGGGCATGAAGCTATGTGCTGAAAGATTGTCAACCTTTGGTGCGTTGCCCGTTGCTTCCAGCTGCTTTGAGTCTACGGCATATCCCTCGATAGGATATTTGTTGGCAAATCCGCGTGTTCCAGTGAGCTGATACAGTCGGCTGTATGGCTGTGGGTTCATCACATCGTGTTGCAGTTCTATCACCTTCTTTCCCTCGGTGCGTATGAGGGTTGTGGTATGGTCGCCGTTGCGGAAGTCGTTGCATGGCTTTCCGGTCTTCTGCTCCACCAACTCCTTGCCATGCACGCTTTTGGTGTCCATAGCCACCAGCATAGCCATGCGGTCGCCTCGGTGAATGTCGAGTGCCTGCGCCACTGGTCCCAGTCCGTGAGTAGCATACAGATCGCCTCTGTTCTCGCGGTTGTATTTCAGTCGCCACCCCAGTTGTTCGGGGTCGGAGCCGTTAGGATTCTTCCAATAATGATCCCAAAATGGGTCGAGGTTGTGAATATATGCCCCTTGTGCGCGTAATATTTCGCCGAACACCCCATGTTGTGCCATGCTCAGGGTGCGCATCTCGAACCAGTCGTAGCAGCAGTTTTCGAGAATCATGCAGTTGAGTTGTTTCTTTTCTGCAAGGTCAACAAGCTGCCAGCACTCCTCCAGATTCATTGCCGAAGGCACCTCGTCGGCAACGTTCTTGCCATTCTCCAGTGCACACTTGGCCACCAGTGCATGATGCTCCCAGTCGGTAGCGATATACACCAGGTCTATGTCGGGTCGGCGGCACAGCTGCTCATAGCCCTTCTCGCCGCTATAGATGGCAGCAGGAGCCAGTCCATGCTTGCGGAGCTTCTCGTTCTGTTGCTTGGCGCGATCCTCTTCGTAGTCGCAAAGCGCCACTATCTCCACTCCGGGAATTAGGCAGAAGTCGGCCACGGCGCTCGGTCCGCGCATGCCAAGTCCCACGAATCCCACTCTCACTGTCTTCATTTTGGGCAGTGCCAGTCCCAGCACATCCTTCTGTCCGGCGGCACGTTGTGGCGTTTCGATGGTTATCTTACCCTTGTTCCACTGCCATTTTGTTGATGCCGACAGCGATTGTGCATTGGCGCTTAATGTTCCAAGTGCTAGCACGGCACCTATCGCCATGCCTATAAATTTCTGTTTGTTCATAGTAATGATATAGTTTTATTTGCAAGAGGCATTTCTGTCGAACCCGTGTTATAGCACCTCTTTCATGCAAAGTTACACCAAACAATTGTAAACAAAGAAATAATAGCACCCAAAAATGCACATATCTTATTATAAGCCGTTGCCGAAAGTTAGATTAATTGTGTACCTTTGCATTATCTTTGCATAATCGAAATAAAACACACAAGATATGGTTTTGAATTACATTTGGATAGCCTTCTTCCTCATCGCCTTTGTCATCGCCACCGTGCGTTTGGTGTTCATGGGCGACACCGAAGTGTTTCCAGCCATTGTCAATTCCACTTTCGACACATCGCGCACAGCCTTCGAGATTTCGCTGGGCCTCACCGGTGTGTTGTCGTTATGGCTCGGCATTATGAAGATAGGCGAGCGTGGTGGAGTGGTCAACGTGCTGGCACGTGCCCTCTCGCCCGTGTTCACACGTCTCTTTCCAGACATTCCCAAGGGCCATCCCGTTACGGGCAGCATCTTCATGAATGTAGCTGCCAATATGCTGGGTCTTGACAATGCCGCCACGCCCCTCGGACTGAAAGCCATGGAGCAGCTGCAGGAGCTCAACCCCAAGAAAGATACAGCCACCAATCCTATGATAATGTTTCTGGTGCTCAACACCTCCGGTCTCACCCTCATTCCCGTGAGCATCATGGTGTATCGCGCCCAGATGGGAGCGGCGCAGCCCACCGACATCTTTGTGCCCATACTCCTTGCCACCTTCTGCTCCACGCTGGCAGGCATCGTGGTTACTTCTGCCTATCAGCGCATCAACCTCTTCAACCGCACCATGCTGCTCACTCTCGGTACGCTATGCGTGGCAGTGGCGGGCATCATATGGGGGTTCTCGCAAATGGACAAGACACAGATGAACATTGTGAGTACCAGTGTGGCAAACATTCTGCTGATGCTCATCATAGTGACGTTTATCGTGGCAGGCATGCGCAAGAAGGTGAACGTGTACGACGCCTTTGTCGAAGGCGCAAAAGACGGATTCTCCACCGCTGTGCGCATCATTCCCTATCTTGTGGCAATACTCGTGGGCATAGGTGTGTTCAGAGCCTCTGGCGCTATGGATATGCTCATTGATGGAGTGAAGTGGCTTGTAGAAGCCCTTGGTGGCAACACCGACTTCGTGGGAGCCCTGCCAACAGCCATCATGAAGCCACTGTCGGGCAGCGGAGCACGTGGCATGATGGTAGATGCCATGACCACCTATGGCGCCGACTCGTTTGTGGGCAGGCTCTCGTGCATATTCCAAGGCTCCACCGACACCACATTCTATATTCTTGCCGTCTACTTTGGTAGCGTTGGTGTGCGACACACGCGTCATGCCGTGGCATGCGGACTGCTTGCCGACCTGGCTGGAGTGATAGCTGCAATACTCATCTGCTACATGTTCTTTGCCTAATGGCAGGGCATTGCAACCTCACAAGCAATTATTCAGCAGTCGGAAGCACTGCTTGTTAACACATAAAAAAGTCTACACGTCAATTCAATAAATAACAAATGGCAAATTTAAAATCACTTGCAAAAGACACCGCCATCTACGGACTCAGTAGCATTGCGGGCCGTTTTATCAACTATCTGTTGGTGCCCATTCAAACCACGGCATTCGTGGCAAGTGGCGGACAATATGGTGTGGTGACCAATATCTATGCCTACACAGCGCTGCTTCTTGTGCTGCTCACCTATGGCATGGAGACCACCTTCTTCCGCTATATCAACAAAAGTGAGGAAAATCCGCAAACCGTCTATTCCACCGTGCTTATCTCCGTAGGCTCCACGGCAGCACTCTTTGTGGCGCTGGTGATGGCATTCCTGCCACAGATAGCCACCTTTATGAAATATCCCGACCACCAAAGTTGGGTGGCTGTGATGTTTGTGTGCGTGGCGATAGACGCCTTCAAATGCATACCATTTGCCTATCTGCGCTATCAGAATAAGGCTCTGAAGTTTGCCTCCTTCCAATTGATAAACATCTGTCTGAACATATTGCTCAATCTGCTCTATCTCATTGTGCTGCCTGCTTTGCGTCTGAACCCCTTTGGGCTTTACGATGCCAACTTTACACTCGATGTGGGCATGGTGTTCTACATCAATCTGGTGTGCACCATGGTGGTGCTGTTCTGCTTCTGGCGTGAGCTCACCGGTTTCCGTTGGCGCTTCGATGTGGCACTGTGGCGCCGCATGCTGCGCTACGCATGGCCTCTGCTGGTGCTCGGCATAGCCGGAATACTCAATCAGACACTCGACAAGATAATATTCCCATATCTCTACGATGGTGGCGATGAGCGTACACAGCTCGGCATCTATGGCGCCGCCACCAAGATAGCCATGATAATGGCCATGATAACGCAAGCCTTCCGCTATGCCTATGAACCCTTTGTGTTTGGCAAGTCGAAGGATAAGGACAACCGCGAAACCTATGCCAAGGCAATGAAATACTTTATCATCTTCACGTTGCTGGCATTCCTCGTGGTGATAGCCTATATGGACTTGCTGCGCTATGTTATACCCAACGAGAGCTACTGGCCCGGACTGCGTGTGGTGCCTATCGTAATGGCAGCCGAGATAATGATGGGCATCTACTTCAACCTATCGTTCTGGTATAAGCTCATCGATAAGACCATCTATGGAGCTTGGTTCTCTGCTGCAGGCTGCGTGGTGCTGGTATTGGTGAATGTAGTATTTGTGCCCAAATATAGCTATATGGCTTGTGCATGGGGTGGGGTGGCAGGCTATGGCACCGCCATGGTGCTATCGTATATAATAGGACAGAAGAAATATCCCATCAACTATCCGCTGAAGAGCATTGCCGTGTATGTGGCTATAACAGCACTGTTCTATTTCTGCATGAACTATGCCAACGAGCACCTGCCTAAGCTCGCTGCCCTGGGTGTGAACACCGTGCTTGTGATCGCTTTTGTGGCACATATAGCCTATCACGACCTGCCTTTAAAGAAACTGCCCATAGTGGGCAAGTATTTCAAATGAATTTATAGAACATAAATAATATGTAGTATGAATAAGAAAAACCTTCTCCTTGCTGCCGCACTGATGCTTTCGTCAGCAGCAGCCCATGCCGACGAGGGCATGTGGACACTCTACAATCTGCCACCGGCAGTGTATGAACAGATGAAGAGCTACGGCTTCAGCGCATCCTACGACCAGCTCTACAAGAGCGAGGATGCCATAAAGAATTCCGTGGTAAACTTTTCGGGCTTTTGCTCGGGTGTTGTAGTGTCGCCCGATGGACTGGTGCTTACCAACCACCACTGTGGTTTTGAGGCCATCCGCAGCCATTCTACTGTGGAGCACGACTATATGCTCAATGGCTTCTATGCCAAGACCTTTGCCGACGAGCTGCCCAACAAAGGCATGTTTGTGAGCTTTATGGTAGATCAGAAAGACATCACACCTATGCTCGAGGAGCGTGGCATCAAAACCATGACCCGTGAAGAACAGTCGAAACTGCTCGACCAGGTAGAGACAGAGCTTGCCAAGGAAGTGCATGCCAAAGACAAAGACCTCGATCTTGAGATAAAGCCATTCTACGAGGGCAACAAATACTACGCCACCACCTATCGCACTTTCCGCGACTTGCGCCTGGTGTTCACCATTCCGAAGTCGATGGGTAAGTTTGGCGGCGAGACCGACAACTGGATGTGGCCCCGCCAGACCTGCGACTACTCTGTGTTCCGTATCTATGCCGACCCCGAAACCAATGGCCCTGCCGACTATTCTGAGCGCAACGTGCCCTATCACCCAAAACACTGGACACGCGTGTCGATGGACGGATATAAAGATGGCGACTTTGCCATGACCATCGGCTATCCCGGCACCACCGAGCGCTACCTCTCGTCCTACGGTATCCGCGAGATGCGCGACGCCGAGAACGCACCACGCGCACAGATACGCGGTGTGAAGCAGGAGGTGATGATACGCCATATGCGTGCCGATGAGGCTGTGCGCATTAAGTACGACTCTAAATATGCACAGAGCTCCAACTACTGGAAGAACTCGCTCGGCATGAACAAGTGCATCGACTCTGTAGGCATCATACGTCAGAAGGCCGATTTCGAAGACCGCATCCAGGAGTATCAGAAGTGGACCGGCTACCTTAAAGGCAAGCTCGACTTCGACCTCATGGCAAAGCTCTACGACAAGCGCTTCGTTGTGGATCGTCTGCGCACTGCCTGGCGCGAAACATTCTCACGCACCAGCGAGTTCAACACTCGTGCACTTACTCTCGCTGGCATGGTTCCTACCGACAAGAAAGTCAAAGGCAAGCGTTATTATTCGTTTAGCGACAATAGCGCAGAATGGGATGAGGCTCTCGACAAGGACGTAATGGCAACACTCATCGACAACTATCGCCAGTATGTCGATGCCGACAAACTGCCTGCATTCTATCAAACCATCGAGAGCCAGTTTGGTGGCGATGCCCACAAATATGTAGATTGGCTCTATGCCACATCGGTATTGATGAAGAGTGGCAAGAAGATTACTCTCTCTGAAAAGGCTCTCGCCAAAGACCCCGGCTATGCTTATGGCAAGCAGCTTAAGGCCATGTTCGACGAGTATCGCAAGGTGTTCGACGAAGTCGACGAGCAGATAGACCTGCAGGAACGCTATCTCTGCGATGCCAAGCTCCGCATGGAGCAGGAGCTACCACACTATTCCGATGCCAACTTCACCATGCGTCTCAGCTACGGACAGGTGGGCGGATTCAGTCTTAATGGTAATCCTTCGGGCTATTACACCGATGCTGCCAGCATTGTGCGTAAGATGGAGTCGGGCGAGCGTGGCACCATCGACTACCAGGCAGAACCTATCATGAAGGAGCTCTTCTCTGTCAGCGATTTCGGCAAATACACCGATAAGACCACTGGCAAGATGCAGCTCTGCTTCCTCACCAACAACGATATCACCGGCGGCAACTCAGGCTCACCGATGTTCGATGGTAAGGGCAACCTCATCGGTCTGGCATTCGACGGCAACTGGGACTCGCTCTCAAGCGACATCTGGTTCGACAAGCGTCTGGCACGCTGCATTGGCGTAGACATTCGCTATGTGGTGTATCTCATGGACAAGTGGGGACATGCCGACCGCCTGCTCAAGGAAATGGGTGTGGAGTAAGTACAGCCAACAACAAAACAAGAAGAAACGGAATCAACCGTTATTGAACAATATTCAAACCCAAATCTAATGACCGATTTGGGTTAAACAGCACAACGAAGCGCCTTGCAAGGCTAAATGCATAATTGTCAGTGCATTTGCCCCTGCAAGGCGCTTTTGTGTGTCCTTAAGCCCACTTTGCCCCTGCATACCCTCGATTATTGGATTTTTTTTAATAACTTTGCACCCAAATTCAGGATTTATATTTTATCAGAGGCTGCACGATGTCTTCAATGAAGCGGTTATAGAAGGTTGCACAACACCGCTTGTATGGCTGGGGAAGACTATGAAGCAGCATTATTTTAGAGTAGATTTCCCAATCTTTTATTTAAGCAAAACATTTTTTACATTGAAGACATTTGAAGAATTGGGCGTGAGCGAAGAGATACGTCGCGCCATTGACGAACTGGGCTTTGAACATCCTATGCCCGTTCAGGAAGAAGTGATACCATTTTTGCTCGGTCACGGCAACGACATTATAGCACTCGCACAAACCGGAACCGGCAAGACTGCCGCCTTCGGTATTCCATTGTTGCAGCGCACCGACCCCACCAATCGCACCACACAAGCCATCGTTATATCGCCTACACGCGAGCTATGCCTGCAGATTGCCGACGACCTTAAGTCGTTTGCCAAATACATCAAGGGCATAAACATTGTAGCAGTGTATGGCGGCACATCCATCGTAGAGCAGATACATGCCCTGAAGCGAGGTGCACAGATTATCGTGGCAACACCAGGCCGACTCATCGACCTTATGCACCGTGGTGCCGCAAAGGTAGATGCTGTGCAGAATGTGGTGCTCGACGAGGCCGACGAGATGCTCAATATGGGTTTCTCCGACAGCATCAACGAGATATTCGACAATGTGCCCACCGACCGCAACACCCTTCTCTTCTCTGCCACTATGAGCAAGGAGATAGAGAAGATAGCCCTCAACTACCTGCACGACCATAAAGAGATTGTAGTAGGCTCGCGCAATGAAGGCGCCGAGAACGTAAACCATATATATTATATGGTGAGTGCCAAAGACAAGTATCTGGCACTGAAGCGCATCGTCGACTACTACCCACGCATCTATGGCATAGTGTTCTGCCGCACCAAGGCAGAGACACAGGAGGTGGCCGACAAACTCATCCGCGATGGCTATAATGCCGAACCGCTGCATGGCGACCTCTCGCAGCAGCAGCGCGACATAACCATGCAGAAGTTCCGCCAGCACATCACACAGCTGCTCGTAGCCACCGATGTGGCTGCTCGCGGCCTCGATGTCGACGACCTCACACACGTCATCAACTACGGTCTTCCTGCCGACATCGAGAGCTACACCCACCGCTCCGGACGCACCGGTCGTGCTGGCAAGAAAGGCACGTCGATATCCATTATCCACACCAAGGAGAAGGGCAAGGTGCGAGCCATCGAGAAGGTGATAGGCAAGGCATTCGTCGACGGCACCCTGCCCACACCGCAGGAGATATGCTCCAAGCAACTCTTTAAAGCCATCGACGAGATAGAGAAAGCCGATGTCGACGAGGAGCAGATAGAGCCGTTCATGGAAGACATCAACCGCCACTTTGAATATTTCGAGAAGGAGGATATCCTTAAGAAGATTGTGGCATTGGAGTTTGGACGATTTCTGAAATACTACGCCAACGCACCAGAGATACAGAAGCCGTCAGCCACCCGTGAGCGTGGCGAGCGCAGCGAAGCCCGCAAGCGCGAGAAACGCACCCCTGAGGCAGGCTACAGCCGACTCTTCATCAACCTCGGCAAGGACGACGGCTTCTACCCTGGCGAGGTGATGCAGTTCATCAACCGCCATGTGCATGGCCGTCAGGAGATAGGTCATATCGACCTGCTTGCCCGCATATCATATATCGAGGTGCCCACCAACGATGCTGCAAAGGTGATGCGAGCACTCGACGGCACCACATATAAGGGACGCCAAGTGCGCTGCAACGATGCCGACGAACCAGCACCACGCGGCAAGCGTTCTGCACGTCGCAGCGATGCCGATGGTGGCAAGCGCAATGGTGGCAAGCGACAGAAGCCTGCTTCGGGCCGCCAGCAGGCGGGCGGTGGTGGCCGCCAGCAGGCGGGCGACTGGCGACAGTTCTTCAACAACCCCGATGTGAAGCTCGTGGGCGACGAACCCGACTTCTCGGAAGAGGGATGGGCACGACGCCGTCCGAAGCGTAAGTAAACCATATCTAAACACATGATGCGAACAATGCTTTTAGTGGCGCTGGGTGGCGGCATAGGCTCTGCCACCCGCTTCCTGGTGTCGAAACTAATGCACGACACCATTGGCGTGGCATCTGCCTTCGGCACACTCGCTGTCAACGTGTGTGGCTGCCTGCTCATCGGACTGCTGTGTGGCATGTCGGCACGCGGACACATAGGCGGCAACGCCACCAAGGCACTGCTTGTCACAGGATTTTGTGGCGGATTTACCACCTTCTCAACCTTCTGCAATGAAAACTTGGCACTAATGCGTGGCGCCCATGCCATGCACGCCGCACTGTATGCCGGAGGTAGCGTGGCATTGGGATTGCTGGCAGTGGCAGCAGGCTATTGGCTGGCAGAAAGACTGTAGGCGACGGCAGTTATTTTGTCTTAAAACCTGCGATTTATGGATAAAAATGTGTAAGTTTGCAAGCAGAAAGCATTAACGTCTTAAATCAGACATAGCAAAAACAAAAACACACTGCAATGAAGACATCATTATTGTCAAAACTGTGCACCCTTGCCTTGGTGGCAACAGCCGTCCTTGGCATGACATCGTGCGATAAGAAGAAATTCCATGTTGAAGGCGTCATTGAGAATGCCGCCGACTCCACACTCTACTTCGAGAATATGAGCCTTAACGGTCCGGTGGCAACCGACTCCGTGCGCCTCTCTGCCGATGGCTCGTTCAGCTTCTCGGGAGCTGCCACCACAGCCCCTGAGTTCTATCGTCTGCGCATTGCCGGACAGATAATAAATGTGGCCATCGACTCCACCGAGACAGTTAGCGTGCATGCCAAATATCCATCCATGGCTACCGAATATGAGGTGAAGGGCAACGACGACTGCGAGCGCATCAAACAGCTCACACTCATGCAGATGGCACTGCAGAACCGAGTGAACACACTCACCGCCAGTGCGCAGCTCAGCATGGAGCAGATAGCCGACTCTATCGACAATATGGTCGATGCCTACAAGACACGCATCAAGACCGAATACATCTTCAAGGAGCCAATGAAGGCATCGTCCTACTTTGCCCTCTTCCAGACACTCAGCGTGGGCAGCCAAAGCGCCCTTATCTTCAATCCACGCACATCAGAAGCCGACGTAAAGGTGTTTGCTGCCGTGGCAACAAGCTGGGACACTTTCTATCCTAACGAAGAGCGTGGCACCAACCTGCACAACATCGCCATCGAAGGTATGAAGAACGTGCGACTCATCCGTAGCCGTGCCGTCGACGAAATAGATGCATCGAAGGTGAACGTCAGCGGAGTGCTCGACTTCACACTCACCGACAACCACGGCACACCACGACAGCTGTCGTCGCTCGCCGGAAAGGTGGTGCTGCTTGACTTCCATCTCTTTGCCAACAAGGCTTCGATGAAGCGCATCATGATGCTGCGCGAGCTCTACAACAAATATCATGCTGCCGGACTCGAGGTGTATCAGGTGTCGGTAGATGCCGACGAACACTTCTGGAAGCTACAGACCGAGGCTCTGCCTTGGATAAGCACACGTGTCGATGAGGACACACAGGGCGTGCTGCAACTATATAATGTGCAGCAGATACCTACATTCTTCCTGCTCGACCGCAACTGCAACGTGTATAAGCGCGATGTACAGATAAAAGACCTCGATGCCGAAATAAAGGCATTGCTGTAATAAAAATACTTATAATAGAATTATCTTAAAATCCCGGATTAGAGATTACGCTACTCTAATCCGGGATTTTTTCGTTCATCACTCCATTTCCTGGATGAGTAGAAATTCTCGTTGTTACGATATTTAACCCAAATCGGTCATCAGACCGAATTTTGAAGATTATTAGGATGCTATACATTCTTTGGGTCTAATTGCTCAAAGAGACATAAATATTCAGCTATTATCTAAATAATTCAAAATAAAGCACTGAACTTTCGTTTATGACGCTTAAAATAGTTAACTTTGTCACATATTTAATTTTTTGATGTTATTATAACGATTTAGATGAACGTAATTACAAAAACAGTATCATTGCCTGATGGCAGAACCATCAGCATTGAGACCGGGAAAGTGGCAAAGCAGACTGACGGAAGTGTTGTACTGCGTATGGGCAACACCGTACTTCTCGCCACTGTTTGTGCCGCAAAAGATGCAGTTCCC
>CAKQAD010000008.1 GCA_934215545.1 uncultured Prevotella sp. | reverse complement strand
GTGTTAGTCTCGGTGTCTACTTCTATCGCCCACAAAGTCCAAGCGTGGTTCATGTCACGAATTTGCGCAACGTAATTACCCGTAGTGAAATAGCGCAGCAACACGTCAGTAAATATTTCTTCGTTGGAGTTTATGTAGCCGCGCGTGAATATTATCGGATTATCGTAGTCGTCAACAGCGAGGTAGTTCTGATAAAGATTGGTGCGTGTGTAAGCGATGGTTGGATGCGTCTCGCGCAGATACCAGTCGAGGGCTTTATACACATAGTCGCCACCCTTATTAAAGTAGGGGTTGCAATCAAATTCCCGATTTACTTCTTCTGGGTCCCAGCATTTTCCATCGTAGATGTACTTTTCCTTTATGCGGTCCTGCCACCATGCTATCATGTTGCTACTGACAGCAGCCCAGCAGCCATTCGTAAACTGAAAAGTGTTGTACCAGCCAGCATCTTTGCTTACGCCTTTCGCCCAATATTGCACCTTCTCTGCTTTTGCCGAAGAAAATGGAAGAATGAATCCCAGTGTTAATGCCAGTGCAAATATAATTGATGTCTTTTTCATTTTACTCATATTATCATTTTTCGACTTAATAATTTCATCATAACACACTGACTTTCTCTCTGCTGTTTTCTGTCTGCACTACATATACGCCCTTAGGTAGTGAACCATTCTGCGGCGTCATGTCACGTCCGTGAAGGTCGTAAATACGACATTTCTTAGCACAATATATTTTGCCACCAATTGCATATATGGAGTCATCTGATTGTATGCGGTTCACACCCGTTGTGGTTTGTGGATTGCACACGCCACGCACAGAAGAACCATAATAGCGTGTGTAATTCCAATCGGGTTTTACATAAACCTGAATAAACTGCAACTGGTAGGCAGAACCCCAATAAGAAGAGCTGTTGAAAAGCGTGCTCGACCAGTAGTATCCATGTACACCTTTCTCGTTAATCTGATTCGCATAACGACAACCTGCCGCAGGCAAAAAGAGTGAAGCATCACTGCTTTTGCTCTTGACAACATATCCTGCTACACCGGTTTCATTGTAATCGCCAGTCCATGTCCAAACGCAATGTTCCTGGAGCTCTCCCCATTCTTCCTTGGTTGGCATACGCCATGTGCCACCCCATGTACTGAAAACGATATCATCGGTAGCGTCAAGCGATGTCAACCCATCAGTTTTAGAATACTTTGTGAGTGAGTTTTGACCTGCTCCATGCGAGTATGTAGCCCATCGAAAGTCTGTTTTCGAGGTTGTTTCACCCCATGCATAGTAGTTGCCCTCGTCTTGAGGACGATTTGCTCCGATATTGGTAGAAGCCCATTTAATTCCACTGGGCAGTCCCAAATCAATCCAAGCATGCCCAGCCTCATCTCCTGTGGTTTGTGCAACCATGGCACAAGACATAGCACACATAATCAAACAAGAAATCTTTTTTTTCATTTCTTCATAAATTAAATACTGCAACGTTATTTTTGATAGTCGTCTAAGTTTATAGACAGGAAATGGTTGTCCATTATCTTGTCATATCATTACCTTATACCTATCTTATATCTCGTTGTTGCGAATCCGAAGATGTCAAGATTCGTTACAAGTTAGGCAAAACAAATAACCCAAAGTGACAAAATTATCGTTAGGCTTGTAATCTTTGTTGAGGTGCAGCCTATTTTGGGTACAAAGATAACGAAAGGATTTTACAACACACTATATTTGTTTAATTATTTTATGACGTTTGTCAATAATAACGCATTGTTACACAATGCTTTCCGATATTTGTCTTGAAAAACATAGTGACGTGGAAACTCCAATTCCGAAAGTTCTCAAATAAGCCACAGATGTTCTAAAAAGCGGTGGCAAGGCACAGGCAAATATATTTTTCGTTTATCCAAATTGTTACAAATGAAAATCCAGAAATAGAAATTTTTGGTTCCACGAGCATGCAAACCAATGCCTATATTTGCTACTTGTCATTCTGCTACAGTCTGCAAGACATGCGTTAAAACCTTGTTTTGTGCACATTTCAGGCTCCCTTGCATGCCATTTCGGACTCTTATGCAATGCAAAGTGGCCCACTTTGTACCATAAACAAGCCTTAAATGCAGCATTGTTACATCTCTTTTTTTGCACACTCATGTCTTGCGTAGTGGCAATGCATTGAGCAATAGTATGTTAGGCGTTGCATGCAAAAACACTCAGAAAACAGCGGCATCCATCACTTCGTGCATTCTTCTCGCACTCTCAGAGGCCAACAACCATGCAAATATCGTCTGTGTAGCAACATTCTACTCCCTGCTTGCAGTGTTTTAGAACACCATAAGTACACCAATTAAGAACACCGCATAGCCATTGCAATGCTTTGCCTACTTTTCGAAACATATATACTAGAGTTTCTGTTTTAGGTAGGGGCGGGCTGAATTGTCGTGCAAACCGATAATACACGGGCTATGCGCTTGTTGGGCTTTCAGCCCGCCTCCGCCTAAATGCGAAACTTCAAATGCCAATCAATGCTCTTCCTCCAGCTGCTTCAACAAAAACTCTTCCAATGTTTTCTTGTCTGGCAGTTGCAACATATAGGTCGAAACGAAGATGTTATTATCCATGCCGGCGAGCGCATACTCCACCATCTTCTTGCCTTTTCGAGTACAGAGCAGGATGCCAACGGGAGGGTTGTCACCAGGTTGCATCTCGTTCTTGCGGTAATGAGAAACGTATGCGTTGAGCTGTCCGAGGTTCTCGTAAGAAAACTCCTCGTTCTTCAACTCTATGATTACGCCGCAATGCAGAATGCGGTTGTAGAACACAAGGTCGGGATAGTAGTACTCGTCGTCAATTATGATGCGCTTTTGACGAGCCTCAAAGCAGAATCCCTTGCCGAGTTCGAGGATGAACTCTTGCAAGTGAGTGATAAGCGCATCCTCCAAGTCGTGCTCATCCACGATATCCTGCGCTTTCAGTCCAAGAAATTCAAAAGTGAACGGCTGACGAATCTGTAACTCTGCAGAATCGTGGCCTTGTACAGAAGGGAGCGAAAGCAGCTTCTCCGGATTGCTGCAGATACCCGCCCTTACATATAGATTAGTGGTTATCTGGCGACGAAGCTCACGAACCGACCATGTGCACTTGATGCACTCCTGCTCGTAGAAGTAGCGGGCGAGCGGATCGGCAACCTTCATAATCTCATTGATATGTGAGAATGAAAGTTTTGAAACCAATGTTTCTCCAGAAGTTACGAATTTGCATGACGCTGTTGCGCAAATTATATCGGTACGCATTGAAGTGTCTTCGGATGGTAATGAAATTATATCTTCTGTAGATTTGCATGACACTGTCGTGCAAATTTTATTCTTAAAATTCTCAATCATCTGAGGATACATACGATAAAAATTGCGAGAACTTTGGAATGTATTACGTGTCAATCCCTTCCTATTCACTCTTTCCTCCAACTTCTTCAGCAGTTGCGTTCCATACTCAGCCCTATCTTTGCCATGTTGTTCAAACTCAACGATGTAATAACCGATGAGCCAGTTGCGCATGGTCTGCATACGGTTGATAGCCTTTACGGCTGACGATTGTGCTGCATCATGAGTAGTCTGAACGATTGATGCCAAGTCGTTGAAGGAGTGAAGCTTGTTGCTCCAATCCTCAAAAGGAAGTTCCATTCCTTCATGGGGGTATATTGAGATTTCGTTTTCCATACTGCACGTGTTCTATCTATACTATTGCTTTATGTATTTTACAAAGGTAAGGTTTTTAACCATTAGTTTATCACTTACCAATCATATTCTTTATAAACTTCTTCATTTCTTTTATTGTCATACTGTCAACGTCAATACGTTATTTTCGCATAGTTCCTGATGACCAAGAACTGGTCTGTAAGTTGTGAGAACATTGTCTAAATTCTCTTTCTTGCCTTTGCAAACGGAAAGAATATCGGTTCCCAATCCTTTTGGTTGAGCGGATACGGATAAAATCGTTTTCGGCATCATAGCCATTGTATTTTGCTTATGTTGAGCAGATGAAAGATGTCGTCTGTATGCGTGTTTGTAAAAATATAGTGTTTAAAAAGCGATAAACACTATATAAAAGTTTGTTTGGTGTGTTAAATAGTTGTGGGTGAAAATAAATATGTATACCTTTGTTGCATAAATCGAAACTATTAAAAACTCTATTTAACCCAAATCAAAAAAATCTTATGAGAAAAAGAACTTTACACGTAGTTGCAGGCATCTCGCTTGCGCTCCTCATGGCTGTGGGCGTACAGAGCTATGCTCAGTATAGTGCCAGCAAGCAGACTGTGCTTGCAGCACCTGCACAGAGCACACCAGCCGCAGTGAGCAACTTCACCGTTACTCCAGCCGATAAGGGTGGCATGACAGTGAAACTCAGCTGGACAAACCCTACTGAGGGTGCACCAGGCGAGAAGCTAACACGCATCGACCAGTTGTTGGTTTATCGTGGCGACAAGCTCATCAAGGCATTCAACGACCCTGCAGTGGGCGCCGATATGACATATACCGACGACCTTACTGAAGTGGGAGCGGGCGTTTACGAATATGCTGTCTATGCCACCAACGAGGTGGGCGACGGCGACATGCTGAGCAAGGAAGTGTTTGTGGGACGCGACGTGCCTGCAGCAGTGACATCGCTCACCATGACTACCGAAGGCTACGACAAGGTGACACTGACATGGCAACAGCCAGAACTGGGCAAGCACGGCGGATATGTAGACGCCTCGTCGCTCAGCTATAAGGTGGTGCGCCAGCCAGACAATAAGGTAGTGGCAGAAAACCTCAAGACAACAACCATTGCCGATGCCGACATCAAGAGCGTAAACAAATATTCTTACACCGTGCTGCCAATGAACGCCGATGGCGAGGGTCCGATGGTTACTACAGAGAAGAAGATTCTCGGTCCGACACTCACCATGCCAGCAACATTCTCGTTTGCCGAGGAAGCTGCTGCCAACTCATGGACAGTAGTAGACACCAACAACGACGGATACACATGGAAGTGGAACACCACTGCTAACGGTGGCGCTATGGCACACCAACCATCTAACTCTTCGGCATCAGACGACTGGCTCATCAGCTACTACATGCCTTTCAAGAAAGACGGCGTGTATCGCGCAGAGCTCAACCTCAAAGCCTATGGCGTGGACAAGCTGCAGTTTGCTCTTCTCGACAAGATGAATGTTGAGGCTCCTGCACAGAAGCTCGAGACTGCCGATATCAAGGCTGCAACAAAGAAGGTGGGATTCATCTTTACATCAGAGGTTGACGGATTCCACAACTTCGCCGTGCAGGCTCTCTCACCACTGCGTGCCGACTGGCTCCAGGTGTTCGACATCACAGTGAAGGAAGCAGAGAAGGTTAACATGGCTGCCGTTTCAGTGACTGGTCCTGAGAAGGCTATGGTGGGCGAGAAGAGCGTGTACACAGTGCGCGTAGAGAATCGTGGCGTTGAAAAGCAGCTTGGCTATCGTGTGACACTTGCCGACCAGGATGGCAACGAACTCGTACACAAAGACGTGCCAGTGACACTGAAGACAGGCGAGTCGACCGACGTAGAGCTCGAATGGACACCACAGACCACAGCCACTACTGCAGTGCGTGGCGAGGTGAGCATGCCTTGGAGCAAGGACGAACTTGCCGACGACGACAAGACCGACTTCATGAGTGTGAAGGTGCGTGAGCCTTTCAATGGTAAGCTCGTGACACTCGGCGACGACACTAAGAGCACCAGCGCCAACTCTCCTTTCGACCTCTCTAACCAGTATGCTGCAGCACTCAACATCTACTCTGCCGACGAGGTGGGCATAACATCAGACATGGCCCTCGAGAAGCTGGCTTGGTTCTACGATGCACCTTATCAGTATAACGATGTAGTGGGAGCACCAGTGCGCATCTACGTTGCAAATACCGACCAAACAGACACCAATCACGGATGGCTCGACGAAAATGAGATGACACTCGTGTACGATGGTACCATCGACATCAAGAAGCAGTCGTCGGGTGAGCTCACCATCGACCTCGACCGTGCGTTCCGCGTTAAGGCTGGCGAGAACCTCGCTGTGCTCACAGTGGTTTGCAACAAGGAGTATGCTCCTTACGTAAACTTCAAACAGTATAAGAGTCCGCTCGAGGGCAACTGCGCCTTTGTTTGGGGTAGCTACTACGAGAAGAAGTGGTTCGACTTTACACAGAAGGGTCATAAGGACTACTACGGACGTGTGTCGAGCATTATGCTCTATCTCACCGAGAAGTTGGAGAACGGCATAAACAATGCTGCTGCCATCGCTAACCCTGCAGGTGCGGCATACACCATCTGCGACATCGCCGGACGCCTCGTGGCTACTGGCCACTTCAACGAGCAGGGCACCATCGACACCAGCCGCCTGCAGCGTGGCGTGTATGTAGTGACATATACTAAGGATGGCAAGCGCGGTGCGATGAAGATTAGCGTGAACAAGTAAAAAAAACAATGATTTATGAGTTGTTGAATTGAGTGTTCAAGACTCATTGATATGATAAGGGAAGACTATGTGGGAGCGTGCTCTCGATAGTCTTCCCTTTTTCTGTGCATCTGCAGGACAGAAAATTGGGGAGGGTGCGATATGGTTTCCTACTTCTAACAGCAGCTATTTCTCGAAGTGCTTCTCAAAGGCATTTGGCATGACACCAACGGAATATATGAAGAATTAGGAGGCTTTTTTTATCTTTTGAACTTCTGTTTTTACAATTTGAACGCTTGGCAGAGTGTTTAAAGGTTAACTTTGCGATTAGTTATAAACCTTTAAACACAAAAAAATATGAGTCTATCAAATTCTAATCTTAAGGCTTGGGAACTTCTCAACCAGGCTTTGTTTACATCATCGCATGTAAAGGCGAAAGACAAGGAAACAGGCGAAACCGATTGGGAAAACGTGTATCCTACTTCTAAGGAAGAGACCGAAACCATGCGTAATCTGCTCAACGAGGCTATTGAGGTGTGCGACGACCGTAGCGACCCGGATTTCAACACTCGCTATAACGAGCTTAACGATATCGTGATATATTCCGAGACACGACACCGTACATGGAAGTTTACGCTTATCATAGGTGCGCTTATCGGTGCCGGTATATTATGGTATTTCAGCAATAGCGATAAGGAAGAGGCAGAGAAGAACAAATCGGTTGTGGCGATGGTGGAGAATTGGAAAGAACGCGACACTACCGTGGCTTATGCAAAACTTACTGAAGCGGAGGTGGAGCGCGCTCATACCTATTATTACATGAACCGCTTGAAGTCGCCAGTGACATATAAACTCTATAAGCTTACTTCAGCTAAGTCGAATGCAGAGTATTGCAAGAGGGATATCAAGATGAGAGAGCACATGGCGGACACCACCAAGAGCGATGCCACACGCAAAAATGCTCTGGCGATAAAGAAAGACAAAGAAAAGTCGCTTAAGAAATATTTGGCTGATTATGAGGAATACAATGCCATGACCTATGCCGACATCAGAAAGGAAGCGCTAAAAGATGCAAAGTATGGTGTGAATAAGGCAAATAGTGCATCGCGCAAGAAGATGATGTGGACTATTTATCTCATCGTGCTCGTGCCACTATACATCTTCACTGGCTATCAGATGGGTTATAACATCTCACGCCACCGCCGTCAGCGTGGATTTATGGGATGGATACAAAGAGTGGGATTTGCCATTGCTGCGGCTCTATTTGGTGCCGGACTTGCCATGAAACTGTTGCCAGACCATATGGTTGAATATATTTATGCTAATGGTACACGACGCACCGACCGTCAGCCGGATCCAACCAACGTTATTGTTGTAGCAATGAAGGTGGGACTGATGGTTCTTGGTTTGCTCATCTACTGCTTCATGTCGGCATTCATCATGACTGTAGAAACGGCACAAGGACTAATGGATAAATTCAAGGCAAGCAAGCAAATTGTGAAGTAGCAATATATGCTGGTAAATGAAACGATTCCAGCAAATGGCTGGAGAAGATAATAATACATAATCAACACAAAAATAGGTATTATATATAGCAAAAAAACTGGCTGCACACTCTTGGAGAGTGATGCAGCCAGCCAAACGTTAGTATGTTATGAAAAATTTGAGAGTGCCCTGCCTTCTTCACAGTAGGTGGGACTTTCTATATACGACGAGCGTATATTCGTTTTAACTAAACATGATTTATTGAGAAAGCATAGAAATTTTGTCTTACTTTAATAGCAGTGCGCCTTGTTGTGGCAATGATGTAGGCATCAGCTCCACATTGGCTTGGCGCATGCTGTCGGTGCGTGCAGAGTCGTTGAGTGCCACCTGTCCACCTTGTATTGTCTTAGGAGCATAAGTTGATTGGCTTGGCATACCGTCGCCCTCAGAATGTTGGAATGAGAACTGGGCTGCCTGACCTAAGGTGAGCACTATTGCCACCATTGCAGCGGCTCTGAATAGCGGAGCGAAACGCTCGCTGATGCGCACCTTATTAGATTTTGCAGTGTGCGACTCTTCGACGATGGACATAATGCGCTCATCGAAATCGTCGTCAAGACGCTCCGTCAATGGCTGTGACTGCTCGTAGATGAACAGCGAGCGATACTTCTCGAACTCTTCTGGCAGGCACAACTGGCTGAAGAAGGAGTGCAATATCTGCTCTTCTTCGAGTGAGGTCTGTCCGTTCCAATAACGGTCTAAGAGTTGATGTATGTATTTATAGTCCATATTTGTCGTATTCGTCAAACTTCTGTTTTATAGTCTGTCGGGCTCTGAATATATTCACCTTTACTTGTTCTTCGGTGATATTGAGCACCTGAGCTATTTCTTTGTAGGTCTTTCCCTCGATGTCGCGTAGCTGCATGCAGCTACGTTGCTTCTCGGGCAGTGCATCGATTAAGCTGCGAACTATCTGCACCTTCTCGCGTTGCACTGTTTGTTCGTAGGGTGTCATCACTATATCGGCATGTTCTGGCGTTTTCTCGCTTTCCAGACTTGTGTTTTGGTTGGCATGAAACCGGGTGTGGTCGAGTGCCAGATTGCGGCATATCGTTAATGCATATGCCTCGATGTTGTCGATAGTGTCCCACGAGTCGCGACGATTCCACACCTTTATCAGTGTGTCTTGCACAATGTCTTGTGCCTCTTCGCGGCAGAGCGTGATGCGCATGGCAAGACGAAAGAGCATGTCTTTCATCGGGAGTATGTCATTGCGAAAGTTTATCTTTTTCATCTGCGCTCTATTATGTTGACGATTGACGTGTGGTTTTGTTACAGAGATGGACTATAAATTAATAGTCTTTAACCTTTGAAAACTAAATCTTATGTAAGTAAGAATATTTAGAGTTAAGTATAAGATAGATTGCTTTTATAGTCTATCTTATACTTAACTCTAAATTCACTGCTTGTATTATTCCAAGTAAGTGTATCCATAGAGTCCTGAGCGGTAGTTGCTAAGGAACTCCTTGCCCTCTTCGAGTGATATTTTGCCTTCCTTTACGCTCTTTGTAACCCATATTTCGAGCTGGCGCACCAGTTTCTTTGGGTTGTATTGCACGTAGTTGAGCACCTCTTCCACTGTCTCGCCATCGAATATCTGGTCGATGTGATATGTTCCGTTCTTCACAGAAATGTGCACTGCATTGGTGTCGCCGAAGAGGTTGTGCATGTCGCCAAGAATTTCCTGATATGCTCCTACGAGGAACACGCCCAAGTAGTAGTCTTCGTTTTTGCGCAGTGGGTGCACTGGCAGCACATGTGATATGTTACGGTTGGTTACGAAGTTGGCGATCTTTCCGTCGCTATCGCAGGTGATGTCTTGCAGAGTAGCGTTGCGTGTGGGGCGCTCGTTGAGGCGCTGTATGGGCACGATAGGGAATAGTTGGTCGATTGCCCATGAGTCGGGGAGCGACTGGAACAGCGAGAAGTTGCAGAAGTATTTGTCGGCAAGCACTTTGTCGAGGTTGCGCAATTCGTCGGGGGTGTGCTTAAGGCCTTTTGCAATATTGTTAACCTCGTGGCAGATGCTCCAATACATGCCTTCGATTTCGGCTCTTGCTCGGAGTGAGATCATGCCATGTGAGAAAAGGTCGAGAGCCTCCTCTCTGATCTGCTCGGCATCGTGCCAGTCCTCGAGCATTGTGCGAGGGTTAAGGTTGTCCCATATCTCATACAGATCCTTCACCAGTTGATGATCGTTGTCGGTAGGTTCGAAATCTTCGCGCATCTGTGGCACTTGTGCCGTCTCGAGCACATCGATGACGAGTACGGAGTGGTGTGCCGACAACGAGCGTCCGCTCTCGGTGATGATGTTAGGGTGCTTAATCTCGTTTTTGTTGGCTGCATCGACAAAGGTGTATATACAGTCGTTGACATACTCCTGTATGGAGTAGTTGACAGAGCTCTCTGAACTTGAAGAACGAGTGCCGTCGTAGTCGACACCAAGTCCGCCACCGCAGTCGACATAGTCGACATTATATCCCATCTTGTGCAGCTGTATGAAGAAGTTGGCAGCTTCGCGCAAGGCTGTCTGTATGCGTCGTATCTTTGTTATCTGTGAGCCTATATGGAAGTGGATGAGTCGCAGCGAGTCGTGAAGTCCCTTGGCATCAAGAATTTCGAGCGCTTCGAGAAGCTCGGCAGATGTGAGTCCGAACTTACTTGCGTCGCCACCGCTCTCTTGCCATTTTCCTGAACCGCTTGATGCCAGCTTGATGCGTATGCCGAGATTGGGCTTAACGCCCAGCTTCTTTGCTGCATTGGCGATGAGTTCAAGCTCGTTCATCTTCTCTATGACGATGAATATGCGTTTGCCCATTTTTTGTGCCAGCAGCGCCAACTCTATATAGTTTTGGTCTTTATAGCCGTTGCACACGATAATGGAGTCGTTTTGGCATTGCACGGCAATAACGGCATGCAGCTCAGGCTTAGAGCCACACTCAAGTCCGAGGTTGAACTTCTTGCCATGGCTTATCATCTCTTCCACTACGGGCTGCATTTGGTTTACCTTAATAGGGTAAACAATATAGTTTTGGCCTTGATAGCCATACTCTTCGGCTGCTTTTTTGAAGCAATATGCAGTTTTCTCGATGCGGTTGTCGAGAATGTCGGGGAAACGCAGCAACACTGGCGGCGTGACATCGCGCAGCTGCAACTCGTCCATCACATCGCGCAAGTCGATTTGAATGTTGTCCTTGCAGGGTGTGACATACATGTCGCCTTTTTCGTTCACTCCGAAGTAGGATGTGCCCCAACCGTTAATGTTGTAGAGCTCGCGTGAGTCGTCAATGGTCCATTTTTTCATTTAAGCGGTGTTGTTTTGTTGTTGTTTTTTCGAAACAGTTTTTGATAATCTTGTTAATGCTTTATCATGCCCAGCGTTTGCATGATGTTATCTGTGGTTTGTTTGATCTTCTCGTCGCTGTCGAGCAGTGGTATAGGCAGTGTGTAGCGTGCCTTTGAGTAGAAAGGCTGTCGGGCAGCTGTCTGCTCTTTGATGAATTGCATCACCTGCTTTGGTGTTTTGCCAAGTAGCAGGGGGCGTATGCTGCCTCCCATCTGCAGGTGTGCATATATGACATCGGCCGAGGGCTTGATGTAGACCACCAACCCTCGGCTGTTCATGAGTTCTATGTTATCGTAGAAACATGGTGTGCCGCCACCGCATGCTATCACTGCGCTGTCGCCTTCGGCAACTTGTTTCAGTGCATCGCGTTCGATTATGCGGAAGGCTGGCTCTCCGTTGTCGGCGAATATCTGTGCTATTGTCTTGCCTTGTTGTCGCTCGATGTATTGGTCGAGGTCGATGAATGGCAGTGCGAGTTGTTCTGCCAGTCTTACGCCTAATGTGGTCTTGCCAGCTCCCATGTATCCGATAATGAATATCCTTGTCATGGCCTTTGCGGCTTTATTATTTCTTCTTGCTTGCGGCGCGACGCTTTGGTGCAGGAGGATTATTTACAATGTCCATGCACTGCTGATAGGTGAGTTCCGCAGCTTTCTCGTGCAGGTCGCGTGGAATGCGGTAGTTATTGCCGTCGTAGGAGATATATGGGCCGTATCTGCCGTTGAGCACCTCGAGCTTGGCATCTTCGTCGAAGGTCTTCAGATGGCGTTCTGCCTCTGCCTTACGCTTCTCTTCGATGAGTCTTATGGCGGTGTCGAGGGTCACAGTGAGCGGGTCTTCGTCTTTCGGGATAGACACATACTTTTTGTTGTGCATGACGTATGGTCCGAAGCGTCCGGCTCCTATCACCACATCGGTGCCTTCGAATTGTCCCACGGTGCGTGGCAGACGGAACAGCTCAAGAGCCTCTTCGAGTGTTATGGTTTCCATGCTCTTGTCGGTAGGCATCTGTGCGAAGCGTGGTTTCTCCTCGTCGTCGGCGGTGCCTATCTGCACTACAGGTCCATAGCGGCCAATCTTCACGAACACTGGATGACCGCTGGCAGGGTCGATGCCTAGTTTGCGCTCGCCAGCCTTATGTTCTGAACGTGCATTCATCACCTTGTCGACAGTGGGTTCAAACTCCTTGTCGAAGTTTATCATCATGTTTGTCCACTCCTCTTTGCCATCGGCAATCTGGTCGAACTGCTGCTCCACCTTGGCAGTGAAGTTATAGTCCATGATTACGGGGAAGTTATGCATGAGGAAGTCGTTCACTACAATGCCTATATCGGTGGGCAATAGTTTGCCTTTCTCATTGCCAGTGAGTTCTATCTTTCTTGTTGCCGTCACCTTTATGCCTTTCAGCGTGTCGATGGCGTATGGGCGTTCTTCGCCCTTCTTATCGCCCTTAACCACATATTCGCGTTGCTGTATGGTGCTGATGGTAGGAGCGTAGGTGGATGGACGTCCGATGCCCAGCTCTTCGAGTTTATGCACGAGGCTTGCCTCGGTGTAGCGTGCAGGGCTTTGTGAGAAGCGTTCTGTAGATGTTATCTCGCGGCGGGTCAGTACATCGCCCTCCTTGAGTGGTGGCAGCATGTGTGAGAACTCGTCGGCAACATCATCGTTTTCATCGTCGGTTGACTCATGGTAGACCTTAAGGAAACCATCGAACTTCACCACTTCGCCGTTGGCGATGAAGTGTAGGTCGGAATTGTCGAGAGCAATAGTTACGGTTGTCTTCTGTATCTGTGCCTCTGCCATCTGGCTTGCTGCTGTGCGCTTCCATATCAGATCGTAGAGTCGGCGCTCTTGTGCTGTGCCTTCGATGGATGTGCTACTCATGTCGGTGGGGCGTATTGCTTCGTGTGCTTCTTGTGCACCCTTAGAGTGGGTGTGGTAGTTGCGTGGTGAGCTATACTCCTCGCCGTAGAGACGCTTTATCTCTTCTTTGGCTGCGCCGATGCATAGTTTTGAAAGGTTTACACTGTCGGTACGCATGTAGGTGATAAGACCGCTTTCGTAGAGATGCTGAGCCACTCTCATGGTCTGCGACACGGAGAAACCCAGTTTGCGTGCTGCCTCTTGTTGCAGAGTTGATGTGGTGAAAGGTGCGGCAGGGTAGCGCTTTAGTGGTTTCTCGCTCACTGCTGCCACTGAGAACTGTGCGTCGCGGCATGTCTCAAGGAATTTCAGTGCATCGTCGTGGTTGTCGAAGCGTCGTTCCAGTTCTGCCTTTACTTCCGACTGTGAACCATTGGCATTTGTAATGGCGAATATGGCGTTGATGCGGTAGTAGGGCTCGCTCTTGAAGTTCTGTATCTCACGTTCACGCTCCACGATGAGTCGCACTGCTACGCTCTGTACACGTCCGGCAGAGAGTGCTGGCTTTACCTTTCGCCACAATACAGGCGAGAGCTTAAAGCCCACAATGCGGTCGAGCACACGGCGTGCCTGCTGTGCGTTCACGAGGTTCATGTCAAGATGTCGTGGATTTTCTATTGCCGCCAGGATAGCTGGTTTGGTGATTTCATGAAACACGATGCGATTGGTCGATTCCTCATTGAGTCCGAGCACTTCGCATAGGTGCCATGAGATGGCTTCTCCCTCGCGGTCTTCATCGGATGCGAGCCACACCTTAGATGCGTTCTTTGCGCTTTCCTTAAGCTTGCGCACCAGTTCTTCCTTATCCTTGGGTATAACGTAGTTGGGTTGGAGTGTATCTTTGTCTATGCTTAGCTCCCTCTTTTTAAGGTCGCGAATATGTCCGTAAGAAGACATTACCTTAAAATTTGGGCCTAAGAATTTTTCTATTGTCTTGGCCTTTGCGGGGCTCTCGACGATAACTAAGTTTTCTTGCATGTTTTGCTTGACGTTCTATTTATTTGGCGCAAAAGTAAGCATATTTTCTTATATACATTATTATATAAGAAAATTTTATGTTTTATTAAAAAGAAACGAATGTCAAGCGTGATTTTGTGATGTTTAATAAATGCTTATTGCCTCTACTTCCTGCACTTGTTCGGGGCGGAAGTGTTTGTCGCCAGTAATTATTACTCTGCGGAAGTATTGCGGACATAGTTGCATGTATGCTTGCTCGTCGATTTCGCCGTTGCAGATGTAGGTGTTGCCATTAATATTGATGTGCTCGCCAAGGCGACAGTTGCGTAGCGTGATTCGTATGAATGCACAACAGCCTGGTGCAAAATCTGCCATTAATGTTTTACCCATGGTTTGTGTATAGCGTGGTGTGAGTATGCGCTGAATGCTTGCTCCCATCTTGCATATTGCCTCCACACCTTTCCATTGTGGCAGTGGTGTGTTGTGCCATTGTGCTGATAGAGATTGGCTTGTGTTGGGAGTGCTTGCCAATGCCGGCTGCCAATAGGCACAAGGCATGCTCATACGTACTAATGTTACTGGCTGTATGCGTCCGTCGATGTGTTCAATCCTATCGTTGTATATATGTCGTCCTGTGGTAGTGGTGAGCCATCCTTTGTTTCCGCTATAAGCAAAGCGTGTGCCATCCGCCGATTCACCATAGTAGCTCACACTAAGTTGGTGTAGTGTGCGAGCCGTTGGTGTGTAGACAATGGCTATGGTATTGGTGTCGGCACGCATCAGCCTGCTTATATCTATGTTGATGCAGAATGTCTTGCTGTTGGTTTTGTGCTGTTTCGGCATCCATTGTTCGGCTGATATAGGGCGTCCGTTGACGTAAGCTGCTATGCGTCCTTGGGTGGCTATGTCGAGATTTGCATGGCGCGGTTTGCCTCTGCTGATATAGGTGTGGCTGAACACCAGTTGTGTGGTGTCGCCACCATGTGCTGCCCTCATCCATCCCTCGTTGCCATTGTAGGCATGCAGTGTCAGGGGCATTAGCAGTGCCAGGCATAGCACTGCTATCAGCATGGTTGCATGTGTGTGGAAGGGTATGATTTTGGACATATTGATAGACTATAAACATTACGCCCTGCCTGGGCAAAAGAGCCAACACTTTTTGTGTGTTGCGCAACTTTTGCCCATGCAGGGCGTGTGGTTGTTATGCAATGATATTGCCTTTATGCATCGATATTAGCGTAGGTGGCGTTATCTTCAATAAACTGGCGACGTGGCTCCACATCATCGCCCATGAGCATAGAGAAAATCTCGTCGGCTTCGGCGGCATTCTCGATGGTCACCTGGCGCAACTTGCGTGTCTTTGGGTCCATGGTGGTCTCCCAGAGTTGTGAGTAGTTCATCTCACCAAGACCTTTATAGCGCTGAGTGTGGATGGCCTTGCCATCGTCAATACCCCCTCCATACTTGTTGATGAAATCTTGTCTCTGCTGATCGTTGTAGCAATATTGTTTCACTTTGTTCTTGTAAGAGCAGAGATAGAGTGGTGGGGTGGCAATGTAGAGGTGTCCGTCTTGTATCACCTTTGGCATGAAGCGATAGAAGAGTGTCATGATGAGTGTGTCGATGTGTGAACCATCGACGTCGGCATCGGTCATGATGATAATCTTGTCGTAGCGTAGCTTGTCGATGTTTGCCTCCTTGTCGTCTTCGCCATCAACTCCGAAGCGCACTCCGATGCTTTGGATGATGTTCATAACCGACTCCGATTCAAACACTTTGTGCCACATAACCTTCTCTACGTTAAGTATCTTTCCGCGCAGTGGTAGGATTGCTTGTGTATAGCGGTCACGTCCTTGCTTTGCAGAACCACCGGCCGAGTCGCCCTCGACGAGGAATATCTCACACTTCTTTGGGTCGCGATTAGAGCAGTCGGCAAGTTTGCCAGGCAGTCCGCCGCCCGACATTGGGTTTTTACGCTGCACACTTTCGCGAGCCTTGCGTGCTGCGATACGTGCTGTAGCTGCCAGAATCACCTTGTCGCAAATCATCTTTGCTTCCTTAGGGTTTTCCTCCAGATAGTTGGTAAGCGCCTCGCCTACGGCTTGCTGCACGGCTCCTGCCACTTCGCTGTTGCCAAGCTTTGTCTTTGTCTGGCCTTCGAACTGTGGCTCAGCTACCTTGATGCTTATTACAGCAGTGAGACCCTCGCGGAAGTCTTCGCCTGCAATCTCTATCTTTGACTTTTCTATCTGTTTTGATATCACTGGGTCATTGTCGGCATATGCCTTCAGGGTGCGTGTGAGAGCAGCGCGGAAACCCGTGAGGTGTGTACCTCCCTCTATGGTGTTGATATTGTTCACATAAGAGTGTATGTTCTCGGAGTAGTCGGTGTTGTACATTATAGCTACTTCGATAGGGAAGTTCTGCTTCTCGGTCTTCAAGTAGATTACGTCGTTGAAGAGATGGGTGCGGTGACGATCGACGTAGCGCACAAACTCTTTAAGTCCGTCCTTTGCGTGGAACACCTCTTCGCGTGTATTGCCTTCGGCATCAGGACGCATATCGCGCAGTGTTATCTTGATGCCTGCGTTGAGGAATGCCAGCTCGCGCATGCGGCGTGCCACAATGTCCCACTGGTAGTGTGTGGTGGTGAATATTGTTGGGTCGGGCCAGAACTGCTGGCGTGTGCCTCGCAACTCTGTCTCGCCAACTATCTTCACTGGGTAGAGAGGTTTGCCCTTCTCATACTCCTGTTGATAGATTTTGCCATCGCGGAATACCTGCGACTTCATGTGTGTAGAGAGAGCGTTAACACAGCTCACACCCACACCATGCAGACCGCCACTCACCTTGTAGGAGCCCTTGTCGAACTTACCACCGGCATGCAACACAGTCATAACCACTTCAAGGGCCGACTTGTGCAGTTTCTTGTGCTCGTCGACAGGAATACCACGGCCGTTGTCTTGCACTGTGATGGACTCGTCTTCGTTGATGGTTACTTCTATGTCTGTACAGTAGCCTGCCATCGCCTCATCAATTGAGTTGTCAACGGTTTCGTTGACAAGATGGTGCAAGCCCTTCTCGCTGATGTCTCCGATATACATTGCCGGGCGTTTGCGCACGGCTTCAAGGCCTTCAAGCACTTGAATGTTGCTTGCCGAGTAATTGTTCTCGGTGTTCTGTATTTCTGCCATTTTTTTTAATCAATATTATGTAGGCAAAGTTACTAATTTTTTGGCACTTATAGAAATAAAATAGCGCCAAAAAAAGGGTGTCATATGTAATATGAAGCTATTCTATTGTCAAAAAAATATAATGCTCGGAATATGGTTATAATACCTGGTGAAGGATAGGTCGGTTGTGTTGTTTGATGTTCGATATTCCCATTCAGATATCTGCAAAATTTCGTTTTGTAGAGAAGGAAAGTAGTATATATGGGATATATGAAATGCAAAAAGCCGCACATCGTTAGATGTACGGCTTGTATGGGGCTTGTCAGCCAAGCTGTAATTATCCCAGCTTGCTGATATGCAGACACAGACTTGATTTCAAGTTTGCGGCCTTGTTCTTGTGGATGATATTGGTCTTAGCCAACTTGTCCAGCATTTTCTGAACGGTGGGGTAGAGCTTGACAGCCTCCTCCTTATCAGTCATAGCGCGCAGCTTACGAACAGCGTTGCGCATGGTCTTTGCATAGTATCTGTTGTGCAAAGCCTTTGCCTTGTCCTGACGGATTCTTTTAAGTGATGATTTGTGATTTGCCATCTTGTTATTCTTCTTTTTTATTTTTATTGGTAGTCCCTAGGAGAGTCGAACTCCTCTTTAGAGAATGAAAATCTCTCGTCCTAACCGATAGACGAAGGGACCATTAGTGCTTTAATTTTGCGGATGCAAAGGTACGGCTTTATTTCTATTCAGCCAAATTTTCTTTGTTCTTTTTTCTTTAAATACTGCTTTTTTCATTAATTTTGCCATTATTACAGCCCAAAAAGCCCTAAAATGCTTCAAAAAACGAGAGCAGTAGTGCTCAATACTCTCAAATATGGTGAGTCGCAAATGATTGTGGATATGCTCACTATGTCGCATGGACGACTCACGTTCATGCAACGGGTTCCACGCACATCACGCTCTAAAGTGCCGAAGCAGTTGTTCACTCCGCTCAATATCGTTGATATAGAATTCGACTATCGTCAGCGTCGTAATATGCAGCGTATCAACGAGGCATCGGTGGCGTTCCCGCTCGTGTCAATACCCTTCGACCCAGGCAAATTGTCTATTGCCCTGTTTGTGGCTGAATTCACCTGTTACGCTACACGCTCGGAGCTACCCGACGCCTCTCTATACATGTTTGTTGAGAATAGTGTACGATGGCTCGACGCCTGTCAGGACGACTTCGCTAATTTTCATATTATATATATGTTGCATTTGACGCGTTTCGCAGGATTTTATCCTAATACCGATGGCTCTGATGGTTGCTATTTTGACATGCGAGGAGGCTGTTTCATCCATAGCGTGCCTACACACCCTGACTTTCTGCAGCCTGCTGAAGCGAGTAAGATACGGCTCCTTATGCGTTTTAACTATACCACAATGCGACTGCTTCGTATGACGCGTGAGGAGAGGGCACGTACGCTTGATGTTATTCTGCTGTATTACCGCCTGCACCAACCTGCATTTCCTGAGATGAAATCGCTACGTGTGTTGCGGCAGTTGTTTGTCTGACGATAGCATGATTGACATATACCTATTAATAATATATAACACTATATAGGCATATTTAAAGCGACTATATAATTACTATATATCACCTTAACGACATTTCGGAAACCAATAACATTATTATAAAAACCATATTATAAACCCAATAACAACATGAAAAAATTACACATTCCAGCTATGGCAATTGCCAACAGACACCCCTGGAATCTGAAGTGCGACACTGATTCCAAATATGCTAATTTTGCCAACGAACTACAGAAGATAATCGTTAAGCAGAAGATTGAGGGGTTTGATGGCGACAATGCACGAGAGCTTGCCATTGTGCTGACACTATATTATGAGGATGTGATTGCCGACCTTGGCGTGTGGCGAGCATTTACCGACCGCATGCAGCAACTCTATGGCAAATTCCTGCCTTTCTACGATATCGACCTTCAGCGCTACTATCGCGATGAGCCTAACATGCAGGATGTAAGATTCTTGATATGGTTATTTGCTTCGCGCACGGAGATGACGAGCATTCTCGCTCCCGACACACCTGCATTAGAGTGGTTGGCGCGCCTTATATCGCAGCGCATGGAGCTCGATTTTGAGAGTATGCCTGTGAATGAGGAGCTTAAGGATTTTTTTGCCAATCCTAATATGTCAGATACATTCTACAAGCAACGCGACCTGCTTAAATGGTTCTGCTACACTAACTATCTCACCAGCAATGAGAATGCTGTTAATGACACCATGAATCAGGCTATGGCATTCTCGCGCAATATGAAATGTCCGCTTGAAATTGCTATTAATGTTGCTGAGTGTGTTGCTGTGTATGAGTCGCGCGTATTGCCGTTGGCTTTGAAGCCACAGGAATGGCTTGCTATGGTGTTGCGTCACAACGGACAGGAAAAGACAGCAGATGCTGTTGAAGCACAGAGATATCTGCCATTCGGATTCTATAAGGTGGTGAAGGCGGAGCATGAAAAGGGATTGTATATGGAGTCGCTTGTTGGCGAGCAATTCTTCGTGGAGGACGCCCAACTGGAGGGAATTACACCCCAATGTTATAATATGCGTAGCGCAATGACTTTCTTTGTGGAATACGATGGCAAATTCTATCTCGGCACCCGCAGTTCGTGGGTGGACAATGCAGAGGCTTTCGATGCAGAGAAGCGCGACCATAAGCGTCGCCGCGATATGTGTATGGGCAACCGCACATCGCTCATCGAAGATAACAACGGTTCGCCACTCTACTATTTCAAGAACACCGAGAGTTTGAAGAAATTCTTGCATGAGCGCATTGGTATGCCTATGAAGGAGCTTAGTTCGCTTGGACTTGACCCAACGGCAGAGGACTTTGCCCTCTTTGTGCGCTCTGCTGACAATAATGTGTGCTACTTCTCGGATGTGGCGCGGTTTATTGCCGACCCTGCCAACCCATATTATAATGCCGAGTATGCTTGCAACCATGCCTTCGGTGGTATGTTCGGACTGCCTGGAGACATGCTTCGCTATCTCCATGACAAAGGATTGCTGCCTGATGCTCAAATCAACTGCTCGGGAGGTAAGGAAGAAGGACGCCGTGTGGTGGAAGAGAACTTCGATTTCTTTGCTCGCATGATGCAGGGCAATCACTATTAACATCTACTTTGCAGATGTTATCTATGCTGATAAATTCCAATCGGTTGTTATATAGAGCTACTCAGACAGAATAGCCACATAATTGCCGATTGTGTAAAAACAAAAGAGAAACCATCCTTTAAATGTATCATAATAGAGCATTTAAAGGATGGTTTCTCTTTTGTTTATGTCGTGGTGAAGGACGCTACTTGTAATGCTTTTGTCGTGCTACGCCCTCCAATGTGTTTACCTCTTTAGCAGACAGATATTTGGCATTATGCCAGCAGTCGCTTTACTATGCCAGAGATGACACCGCCTTCTGCTTTGCCAGCCATTTTCTTTGATGCCATACCCATGACCTTGCCCATATCCTTCATGCTTTGGGCGCCCGTTTCGGTTATGATATCCTTTACGATAGCTTCTATCTCAGCCTCGGTGAGGGGTTTGGGCAGATACTCTTCGATGATGTGTGCCTGTGCCAACTCCTCGTCGGCAAGATCCTGGCGGTTGTTGTCGGTGTAGGTCTTGGCGGTTTCATGTCCCTGCTTGGCGAGCTTTTGCAATATTTTCATTGCATCGGCATCGTCGAGAGTGTCGTTTGCTCCAGGAGCTGTTTTTGCCTCTAAGAATACTTTCTTGATGTTTCGCAGTGTTTCAAGACGTACTTTGTCGCGCGCCTTCATAGCTGCCTTGATGTCTTCACTGATTTTATCAAAAAGAGTCATAATGTATATATGTTTTTATCGGTGCACCTCACCATAGGGTTATGCAAACGATATGGTGCCGTGCGTATTGTCTTCTTCCTTCTGTCGGGTCACCTCCAACTCTTCTTTTATGCGGCGGCGCAGTTCCTGCACCATCTGCTGTGTGCGTTTGTAGGTAGGTGTATTCTCCACTGCCAGTATCACCTCTTCATTGTCAAGGTCTTCCGGGCGGAAAATGAACACACCAGGGCGACGCTTTGACTTAGAGTCGTTCTTGTCGGGATAGAATTGCTTTATTTTGTTGTCGCGTATGTATTCCTCCTCTGCTCGGCGTGCTTGGCGCTCTGCATCTTCCTGGGTCTGTTTTTGAATGTGGACATTCATGCCATCTACATTCTCTACACCGAAGCCAGTGGCAAGAATTGTAACCTTTACCTTTTTGCCAAGGTCAGGGTCAATGCCGATACCCCATTTGATTTCGAAGTCGCTGCCAAACTTCTCCATGAAGTCGTTCACATCGTTCATTTCCTCCATCATGAGGCCCTGGTTGTTGTCGCTGTTGCTATCCTTGCTAAAGTTTATGCTCAGCAATATCTTCTTAGCGTTGAACACGTCGTTGTCGTTGAGCAGTGGTGAGTTGAGAGCATCATCGATAGCCTGCTTTACTCGGCCTTCGCCCTCGCCATAACCTGTCGACATGATTGCCACACCACCATCTTTCAACACCGTCTTCACATCGTTGAAGTCGAGGTTGATAAGTCCGTGGTTAGTTATGATTTCTGCTATTGATTTTGCTGCTACGCTCAGTGTGTCGTCGGCTTTGCCGAAGGCATCGAGCACTCCAAGCTCTGGATATATTTCGCGCAGGCGCTCATTGTTGATAACGAGCAGAGCGTCTACTTGCTTTGCCATTTCCTCCACACCATCGAGAGCCTGGCAGATTTTAAGTTTACCCTCGAAGCGGAATGGAATTGTTACGATGCCCACTGTTAGTATGCCCAACTCTTTGCTCACACGAGCTATCACGGGAGCCGCTCCAGTGCCGGTGCCACCACCCATTCCTGCTGTGATGAAAGCCATTTTTGTGCCGTCGTTGAGCATGTTCTTGATGTCTTCGATGCTCTCCTCGGCAGCTTGGCGTGCCTTTGCTGGTTTGTTGCCGGCTCCCAGGCCCTCTGTGCCAAGTTGCAAGAGTACGGGAACTGGAGAGTCGTTAAGGGCTTGATTATCGGTGTTGCAGAGCACAAACGACACGTCGTGAATGCCCTCGCGATACATGTGGTTCACGGCATTGCCGCCTCCACCGCCTACACCTATAACCTTTATTATAGTGTTGTCGCTTTCTTTGGTGCAGAAGTCAACCAATGGATTGTTGTTATTATCTGGCATGGTGCTATCTTTTTATTGCATTATTGATGTGCTTCCGGCGTATTGTGGCTTGTGTCTATGCCGCCGGTGGTGTAATGTGAAGGGTGTTATTCGTTGGGATCTGGTTCTACGATGGTTCCCATAAACTTCTTGAATGAGCCGATGAATTTATGCACTTTAGAGTTTTTCTTGCGCTCTTCTTCTTGTTTGCGGCGTTCTTCTTCTTCTTCCTTTTCCTTTTGTATGCGTTTCTCTTCCTCTTCCTGTGCTTTGCGCTCGGCTTCTGCCTTGCGTGAAGCTTCGTCTACGGCAGTGGATATGTCGCCTGCGTTGCCATTTTGTCCCGCTGTCTGTATCTTTTCCATTGTCTCATTGTCGAAGAGTCCAGTGTTTATCTCGCGTCCGGCGCAGTTCATGTCGCCTTTTGCTACGAGACTTAGGATGGTGTTCATAGTGCCATCGTGTTTCAGTTCAGGCTTCGACTCCTTGGTGTTGATGTTGAGGCTTACGAACTTTGCCACTCTTACTTTCTCCACCTTTATCACGTTGCGCACAGCCTTCTCTATGTTAGGCATGTTGCTGCCGCCACCGGTTAGCACTATGCCTCCAATGAGTTTGTCGGCATATTCGGTAGGAATGAGGTTGCGCACGTTTTCTATAATCTCGAGCATACGTGCTTCTACCACTTCTATGAATTTGCTTGCGTTGACTGTGCGCTCGCCGTCAATCGACCAAACCATAGATGAGTCGATGGCATCGGGTTCAGTATATGCTGATGCATACTTGCGCTTCATTTCCTCAGCCTCTTTCTCTTCCATCTGCAGCGACTCCAAGTCTTTAGTGATATTGTTGTTGCCCAGTGGAATTACTGCTATGCTGCGCAGTTTGTCGCGGAAGTAGGTAGCTACTGTTGTGGTTTCGGCTCCCAGGTCTACGAGCACGCAGCCAGCACGTTTCTCGGCTTCGGTGAGCACGTTGTCGGCTGTCACCAGTGGCGAGAGATACATCTCTGCTACGGCAATGCCTGCATTGTCGAAGCTCTTGTTGAGGTTGCGATAGAACGAGCGTCGCCACAGTATATTTAGAAAGTTGCCATCAATATGTTGTGCCTGGATGCCAACGGGATCGGTTTGATATTGTGCATCCACCTTGTATTCCTCGGTTATAGCATCCTGTATCTCGTATTCGGGGTATATAGTGTTGCGGTTGGCATCCATTAGCTCGTTCACCATGTCTTGCGACACGATAGCGTCTACGGGTAGGTCTTTGCTTATGCAGTTTTTTACGCTGCGTATGCTCTGTCCGCCGATGCCTATGTACACCTGCGTTATCTCTGTCTTGAGTGTATTCTTGAGTTTGTTAACGACATTGTTCAGTCCTTGTGCAGTCTTGTCGATGTTGTAAACAACTCCTTTGCGTATGTATGAGGTTGAGTCTTCTGATGCAGCAGCAAGAATTGTGATGCTACCATCGGGGTTCTTTCTCCCTGCCATACCGGTCAGTTTTGATGACCCGAGCTCTATAGCTACGATAAATTCCTTTGCCATACGTTAATTTATTGTTCGTTTAATTGTTTTACAGTTACTTATATATGTTTTTTCTTTTGGTTGCCTTTTTGTGCTGCCTTGTTTACTTTTTTGCCTTTAGTGTTGCAGGCTTAGTGGCAGGAGTCTTGTCCTTGCTTGTCTGAGCCTTGCCTTTGGCATTATTGGATGTCTTTGGCGAGCTTGATTAGGCAGCCGGGGTGTTTGTCTTTTTTGTGCCACTATTGGTGTTGCCGTTTGCAGCATTAGCGTTGCTGTTGGCTGGTGTTGCAGCCTCTTGTTGTGGCTGTGGCTGTGTTGCCACGGGTGCTGCAGGTGTGTGATAATTTACGTTGGTGCATTTGCGTTGCGCCTTTGTGCATATTATCTGGTTGTCGAATTCGATGTTTATATAATCGTATTTGTTCCAGCCCACCTCCGACAGTCCATATTTATAGAATTTCAGCAGTCGTGTCATCTTAGTGTCTACAAAGGCGTTGATGGCTTTCACATGTTCTTTGCGTGTCTTGCCATCGGGCAGTCGACCCATGTAAACAATGTGGTCACCCACTCGTGGCACCAGTTCAATGCCGTGTGCAGGTGTGAGATGTATCTGCTCTATCAGGTTGCGCCACATATCGTTGTCCATGATAGCCTTTGCCAGTGGCGATATATAGTTCACGGCATACCATCGGCTTATGTTGCCCGATGCTATAATCAGGTCGCTTGTATAGTTCGACCTTGGCATGATGCAGTTATTGTCGTCGATGTAGTAGTCGTCGCCAAAGTCCGACATAACCCTTATTATAGGCATGCGTTGCGTCACGCTGATGTATATGTGTCCGGCGTTTGTCTTGTAGCACTGTGCCGTCTGCACGAAGGGGCTGGTGCGCAGCATCTCTTCGATATGTCGGCAGCTCACTGTGTTTAGCGGTTTGCCCATGGGGTAGAGTCCGCTTTTTGTGAGTCGCTGCTTAATGGTGTTAGCATCGATGAACCCATTGGTAGCCTTATCAGCTATTTCTATGTTCACCTTGTTGCAGATGGTTTTTGTTTTTCCCTTCTTGTCAAACGAGGTGAACGCCAATAGCAGATACACGGCGAGTGCCAGGTCGGTGGCGATGATGAGTATTTTGCCCAATGGTATCTTCACGTTCTGCAGTGTTAGTTTTTATTTTTCTTTCTCTTCGATGAGTTTTGCTATCTGTGGCACATAGTTGTCGAGGTCGCCGGCTCCGAGTATTACGAGCACATCGAAATCTCTGCCTTTTACCATGTCGAGCACATCGTCTTTGCGTATGATGCTCTTCTCCACTCCCTCTTCAAGGTTGTCGTAGATGAGTTTTGATGTCACACCCTCTATTGGCAGCTCTCGAGCTGGATATATCTCGGTTAGAATCACCTCATCGAGCTGGCTCAGTGCCTTGGCAAAATCCTTATAGAAGTCGCGTGTGCGAGTGTAGAGGTGAGGTTGGAATATTGCTGTAATCTTTCTGTCGCTATACAGCTCTCGCAAACTCTTGGCGCTTTGATAAATTTCTTTGGGGTGGTGTGCATAGTCAGAAAGCAGCACATGTCGCTGGTTGCGTATCTTGAAGTCGAAGCGTCGGTCCACACCATGATATGTCTTCATGCCGTAGCGCAGTTCTTCGGCGTTGCATCCCGACAGTTGTGCCATTGCCATGGCAGCCACGCCGTTTTCGATATTGATTGGCACTGGCTGTCCGAGCTGCACATTGTCCACTCTTTCTATTGGCGATACGAAGTCGAATGTTATCTCTCCGTTGCAGATGCGTATGTTTTCAGCGTGGAAGTCGCCTTCGTCGCGGCTGTATTCATACACCCTTACTCCCTCTTGTACGGCCTGCTTCATTTCCAGGTTTTTGTGAATGATAAGAGCTCCACCTGACTGTATGAGTGTAGTATAGTGGCGGAAGCTTTCGAGATAAGCCTCTTTGGTTCCGTATATGTCGAGGTGGTCAGGGTCGGTGGCAGTGATTACGCTCATCCATGGACGCAGCCAATGGAAGGAGCGGTCGAACTCGTCGGCTTCTATCACCACATAGTCGCTCTCGTCCGACAATATGTAGTTGGTGCCATAGTTTTTCGATATGCCTCCGAGGAATGCGTTGCAGTCGAGATGGCTCTGGTGCATGATATGTGCGCACATGGTTGATGTGCTTGTCTTGCCGTGTGTGCCAGCTACGCAAAGTCCTTTATGTGTGCGTGTCAGTGTGCCGAGCACCTGCGCACGTTTCTCAATGGTAAATCCTCCGTTGCGGAAGAAGGTAAGCTCCTTGTGTTCTGCCGGTATGGCTGGTGTGTAGATTACAAGGCACGATTTTGGGTCGCGGCATGCGTGTGGTATTTGTTCCACATCTTCTTCGTAGTGCAGGAGCATGCCCTCGCGCTCCAGTTGTCGTGTTAGCTCAGTAGGTGTCTTGTCGTAGCCAGCCACCACTACGCCTTTGTGTATGAAATAGCGGGCAATGGCGCTCATGCCTATGCCGCCGGCGCCCACGAAATATACTGCTTTTGTATCTTTGATTTCCATTTTGAGAATCGTGTTATATCTTATTTGCCTGCAAGTTTTATCACTTCGTCGGCTATTACGTCGGCAGAGTTCTGCTTGCCAAGTTTCTTTACGTTGTTGCTTAATTGTGCCAGTCGTTCATCGTCTTGCACTGTTTCTACTGCCTGCTGCAGCAGTGTTTGTGGAGCGTCGGCATCTTTAACGTAGATGGCAGCGTCTTTATTGACGAGGGCCATAGCGTTTTTTGTCTGGTGGTCTTCTGCCACATTTGGCGAAGGCACGAGTATCACTGGTTTGCCGATAAGGCAGAATTCGCTTATTGAGCTTGCTCCTGCTCGGCTTATCACGAGGTCGGCTGCTTTGTAGGCGGCACCCATGTCAGCGATGAAGTCGAGCACTTTGAGCATTGGCAGGTCGTGGTGTTTCTTCAGTCGTTCAGCAACGTTGGCGCTATAGAGCTTTCCTGTCTGCCAGATAAACTGCACTCCGCTCTGCTCCACTATGTCGAGGTGTTGCAGCACGCTTTCGTTTATTGTTCGTGCTCCGAGGCTACCACCCACAAGTAGTATTGTCTTCTTGTTAGGGTCGAGTCCGAAGCTCTTGACAGCCTCGTCGTGTGTTATTGTTGTCTCGATGAGGTTCTGTCGCACGGGGTTGCCGGTGTTGATTATTTTGTCGGCTGGGAAGAAACGCTCCATGCCATCGTAAGCCACGCAAATCTTCTTGGCTTTAGCCGCCAGGTGCTTGTTGGTTACGCCTGCATAAGAGTTTTGCTCTTGTATGAGTGTAGGAATGCCCATTTGGCTTGCTGCGTCGAGTGTTGCTGCGCTGGCATATCCGCCCACTCCCACTGCCACGTCGGGGTTGAAGCTGCGTATTGTCTTGCGCACCATTCTCTTGCTTTTAAGGAAGTCGAGTGCCACGCCGATGTTGGCAGGTTTCCATAGTGGTCGCACAAAGCCTCTCACCGGCAGTCCTACTATCTCATAGCCGGCTGCCGGCACGCGTTGCATTTCCATTCTGTCCGATGCTCCTACGAAAAGAATTTTGGCATTCGGGCGTTTCGACATTATTGCATTGGCTATCGACACGGCTGGGAATATATGTCCGCCGGTGCCTCCGCCACTTACGATTACTCTTAATTCTTTTTCCATCTGCTCACGTTTCTTTCAACTCACAAAATTAATCATTTTTTTTGATAATGTCGTTTTCTGCACTCTTTTTATTTTCTTATGCTAAAATTATGCTGTTTCGGCTGTTGCGACAATAGTTTGCTGCTCGTCGGTTTCGGTTTCTTTAGTTAGTTTCACGCGCTTTTGCGCCGATCTGCTCACGCTTAGTATCACGCCTATGTATACGCAGTTGATTATCGACGATGTGCCGCCTTTACTGATTAGTGGCAGTGGCTGTCCGGTTACTGGCACGAGGCCCACTGCCACGCACATGTTGAACAGTGCTTGTGTGACGAGCAGCAGAGCCAGTCCCATGGCAAGGAATGCCGGGAAGTTGCGCTCGCAGCGGCTTGCAATGCGTCCAGTTCTGAAGAGCAATATGATGTACAACATTGCCACACAAAAGGCTCCGAAGAGTCCCGTCTCCTCTATTATGATGGCATAGATGAAGTCGGAGAAAGCCTGCGACATGAAGTCGCGTTCCTCGGAGTTGCCCATTCCTTTTCCCATGAAGCTCGACGATGCTATTGCAATGTTGGCATGTGCCACCTGTGCATCCTTGTCGAGGTCGATGTCTTTAGGCTGTTTCTCCTTGCTTACAAGGAATTTGTCGATTCGTGCCTTCCATGTGTCGAAGCGGTGAAACACCTTTTCTACGGCGCTCTTTTCTTCTTGTGCCGGCACCACCTGCTCTGTGAGCACCTTTCCTTCTGTCTGTTCGGTGTTGTCGTGTCCTAATGTCATCACCATCACCACCAGCAGCGCCACTACCAGTACCACAACACCAAGCAGTTTGCCCAGCTGCGACATGGGCACTCGTCCTAATATCATCATCATGAATATCACGAGGCATAGCAACACCGCTGTAGATAGGTTTTCGAGCATGATGAGTGGCACCACAATGGCGCACACTGTGAGTATGTATTTAAAGGCATTTTCGTCGGCTCCATCCTCTGTTTGCAGTGCGCTTAGTATTTGTGCTGTGGCAAGCACCATTGCTCCTTTAGCTATCTCTGATGGCTGGAACTGTATGCCCAGTATGCTTATCCAGCGTTGCGCGCCATTTGTGGACGCACCGGCAAAATACACCCATACCAGTGTGGCTATGGCTATTGCCAGTGCGAATGGCGTAACCATCTTGAAGTTTTTGCAGTTGATGTTGAGCGTCAATATAGTTGCGCAGATGCCACCCATAAGAATGAAGACGTGCTTCACCATTGGCGCTATGTAGTTGCCACCCTTATAGGTGAGCTGCGCTGATGCCGAATAAACCTCAATGACGCTGATGATGCACAGAAAGAAAAACACCATCCATATCACTATGTCGCCTTTGAATATGTTGCCTAATGTCTTGCTTGTTAATTTCATTGCTCTTTGGCAGATGTTTTAATGTGTTGTTGCTGTGTGTGTTGCCGACTTTAGTGTGGCGTTTTACAGATTTCTTACGAGTGCTTTGAACTGTTCGCCACGGTCTTCCATGTTCTTGAACAGGTCGAAGCTTGCACAGCATGGGCTCAGCAGCACTGTGTCGCCGGGTTCTGCCAGCTCATGGCATGCCTCTACGCAGTCTTTCATTGAGTGGGTGTCGCGTATGGTAATGCCCATGTTGTCGAAGAAATCGTGCAGCTTGGCATTGTCGGCTCCTAAGAACACCAATGCCTTGCACTTTTGCTTCACGAGTTGCTTTATCTCGTTGTAGTCGTTGCCCTTATCCTTACCACCGATGATGAGTATTGTTGGTGTGCGCATGCTCTCCAGTGCATACCAGCAAGCATCCACGTTGGTGGCTTTTGAGTCGTTGATATATTGCACTCCGCCCACCTTTGCAACTTTCTCCAGTCGGTGTTCCACGCCAGGGAAGTCGCCCAGGCTCTTGCGTATCACCTCTTTTTTTATGCCCGAGATGTTGGTGGCAATGCCTGCTGCCAGTGAGTTGTAGATGTTGTGCTTGCCGGTGAGCGACAGCTCTTCCTGCTCCATATTGAATGGGGTAGGCTTCTCGATGGTGTATTCACCCTCTTCGATATATCCTATTGAACCCTTCTCTTTAAGTTCCGAGAAAGGATATTGAATGGCTTTGATGTCGTATTTTTCCAGTTCCTTCTTTATCACGGGGTCGTCGTTCCAGAATATGAACGAGTCGTCGTTGGTCTGGTTCTGTATTATTCGCATCTTTGCATCTACATAGTTCTGCATGCAATAGTCGTAGCGGTCGAGGTGATCGGGTGTGATATTGAGCAGAATGGCAATGTTGGCATGGAAGTCGTACATATTGTCGAGCTGGAACGAGCTAAGCTCTATGATGTAATATTCGTGTGGATCTTCTGCCACCTGCAGTGCCAGTGAGCGTCCGATGTTGCCTGCCAGTCCGGCATCGTAGCCTGCTGCCTTGAAGATGTGGTATATCAGTGATGTAGTGGTGGTCTTGCCGTTAGAGCCGGTGATGCATATCATCTTCGAGTTGGTGTAGCGTCCGGCAAACTCTATCTCGCTGATGATGTGTATTCCCTTGTCGATGGCCTTTTTCACCATTGGCGCTTCTTTTGGTATGCCAGGGCTTTTTATTATTTCGTCGGCATCAAGAATGCGCTCTTCGGTGTGTTGCTTTTCCTCCCATTCAATGTCATGGTCGTTGAGCATAGCCTTATATTTGTCTTTTATTGCCGACATGTCGCTTACGAACACGTCGAACCCCTGCTTCTTTGCCAGTACGGCGGCACCGGCTCCACTCTCGCCTGCGCCAAGTATGACTATTTTTTTCATTGTCTTCGCTTTTTAATTGGGATTGTTTTTCTGTTATGATTGCGTTGCCACGCGCTGTGCCTATCTTATCTTCAGTGTAATGATGGTAAGTGCGGCAAGTATTATGGTTATAATCCAAAAGCGTATGGTTATTTTCGACTCATGCACGGCACCCTCTGGCTTAGTGCAAAGATACTTGCAGTCGGGGTCGAGTTGACTCTTCTGTGTGCGGAAGTTGTCGTGTATAGGAGTGCGCTTGAAGATGCGTTGTTTCACTCCGCGTCGTTTGCCCAGCTTAAAGTAGTACACCTGTAGTATCACGCTGAGGCTTTCGATGAAGAATATGCCGCACAATATTGGCAGCATCAGCTCCTTGTGTATGATGATTGCGGTTACGGCTATTATGCCTCCTATGGTTAGCGAGCCGGTGTCGCCCATGAACACCTGCGCTGGGTAGGCGTTGTACCATAGGAATCCGATGAGCGCACCTATGAAGGCGCACAGGAACACCACCAGCTCTTCCGACTGCGGTATGTACATTATGTTAAGATAGCTGGCATACTCTATGTGCGAACTCACATAAGCCAGTATGCCCAGTGCCACGCCTATTATTGCCGAGTTGCCGGCACACATGCCGTCCATGCCATCGTTCAGGTTGGCGCCATTGCTCACGGCGGTCACCACGAGTATTGTCATGATAACAAACAATATCCATCCTGCTGCCACACGATACTCTCCGAACACCGATGTTATGCGTGAGTAGTCGAGGTTATGGCCTTTGACGAATGGAATGGTAGTCTTGAGCGATTTCGTTTCTTCTGCTCTGTGCTTCACCACCATTTCGTGTCCTTGCTTTTCGATGGCAAGGTTTTCGCGCATCTTCACGTCGGGCGATGACCATAGCACCAGTCCCACGATGAGTCCGATGCCTATCTGTCCTACAATTTTGTATTTGCCTTTCAGTCCATCTTTGTTGTGTCGGAATATCTTTATGAAGTCGTCCATGCCTCCGAGCACTCCGAGCCACACCGTTGTCACTATCATCAGTAGCAGATACACGTTGCGCAGGCGTCCGAGCAGCAGCACCGGAATGAGTATTGCCACTATTATTATTATGCCACCCATCGACGGCACGCCGATTTTCTTAACTCCAAATGGGTCGATGCTGGCATCGCGTTGTGTCTCTGTTATCTGCTTGCTCTTAAGGTATTTGATGAATTTTTCGCCAAACCATGCTGATATAACAAGCGACAATATCAGTGCGAGCAATGAGCGGAATGATATGTAGCCCCACATGTGGGCTCCGCTTATGCCATATTGCTCCAAGAAGCGGAAAAGATAATATAACATTTTTGAATTTTGGGTTGTCGGCTAAGCCGATGTGTTTATTATGTCTGTTGATTTATTTACGGTGTATGGCGTTAGAAACACTCCTTCACCACCTCATGGTCGTCGAAGTGATGCTTCACGCCCTTTATTTCCTGATAGTCTTCATGGCCCTTTCCTGCAATGAGCACCACGTCGCCTTTCTGTGCCATCATGCATGCTGTGCGTATTGCTTCGCGTCGGTCCACGATGGTAATCACCTTTTTCATCTGTTGCTTGTCGAGTCCGGCGAGCATATCGTTGATGATGTCCTGCGGCTCCTCAAATCTTGGGTTGTCGCTTGTTATTATCACCTTGTCGCTCTGCTTCACTGCCTCTTGTGCCATTAGTGGTCGCTTGCCTTTGTCGCGGTTGCCTCCGGCGCCACACACTGTTATCAGCTGTCCCTTGCCTCCGAGCACTTCGTGAATGGCTTTGAGCACGTTTTCGAGAGCGTCGGGTGTGTGTGCATAGTCTACGATGGCTGTGTATCCCTCAGGAGCGTGTATTGGTTCGAGTCGTCCGCTCACGCTGTGCAGTGTGCTCATGGTTATGAGCACCTCTTCGGGTTGTGCTCCGAGCATCACTGCGGCGCCATATACGGCGAGCAGGTTGCTAACGTTGAACTTGCCGATGAACTGCACTCCCACCTCGTGTCCGCAGATGTCAAGATACATACCTTCGAAGTGGCACTCTATGATGTGTGCTTTGAAGTCGGCCACAGAGCGTATGGAGTAGGTCTTCACCTTAGCCTTGGTGTTCTGCACCATTATCATGCCGTTCTTGTCGTCGGCGTTGGTTATGGCGAATGCTGTCTTTGGCAGCATGTCGAAAAACGCCTTTTTGGCATCGCGATAGTTTTCGAATGTCTTATGATAGTCGAGATGGTCGCGTGTAAGGTTGGTGAATAGTCCTCCGGCAAAGGTCAGTCCGCCGATGCGTTTCTGCGCGATGGCATGCGATGAGCACTCCATGAATGCATATTCGCAGCCTGCGTTCACCATTCTTTCCAGCAGACTGTTGAGCTCTATCGGGTCGGGAGTGGTATGGTCGGCAGGCACCTGCTCGTCGACGATATAGTTACACACGGTCGATAGGAGTCCGCATTTATGTCCCATTTTAGAGAATATATTATATAATAAGGTGGCGATGGTGGTTTTTCCGTTTGTTCCGGTCACTCCCACAAGCTTCAGTTTCTTCGATGGATTGCCATGGAAGGTAGTGGCTATGGGGCCCACGGCATCCTCTGTCGATGCCACCTGCACGTAGCACACGCCCTCGGCTCTGTCGCTTGGCATGTCTTCGCAGAGCACCGCTTTGGCTCCGAGTTCTATGGCTTTGGGTATGAACTTATGTCCATCCACTTGTGTGCCTTTCATTGCGATGAACAGATGTCCGTCTTTGATGCGCCGTGAGTCGATGTTCACTCCGGTTATTTCCACATCATCATTGCCCTTAATGTCAACGACGGTGATAGCTTTAAGCAATTCTTTAAGTTCCATATTATCGTTAGATTATTTTTTTTCGTGTTATGTATGTTTTATGGTTTTATCCCAGTTTCAGTGTGCACTTCATGCCCCGTCGTATGGTTTTGCCGGGTTCTATGCTCTGCTGTTTCACTTTTCCTCGGCCTTCGAGTTTCACCTTCACTCCCATGCTCTCTATCAGATACACGGCGTCGCGTGCTCCCATGCCGTCTACGTCAGGCATTTGTCCTGCCGCTTTTATGGCTTCGCGTTTCAGTGTTATTCTCTTTCCTTGGTGTGTTGTGGCCTTTCCCCATATTGGGTTGCCGTTGGCGTAGGTGCCGGTCCAGTCTACCTGTGGCTGAAATCCAAGGTGTGTGAGCACATAGTCGGCAGCCAGGATGTTGCCTTCCTTTATGTAGGGTGTGAGTATCGACAGCGAGTCGCGTGCATCTTTTGCCTCCAGTTTGAGGCTTTGTGCCATGATGCCTTCAGCGATGTCGTGGAACACCACGCCGCTCATGCCGCCGCCCGAAGCAGGCAGTCCCGACTTCTGTATGCACACAATGCAGCTATATCGTGGCTCATAGGCAGGAAAGAAGCCTGCAAACGACAGCAGATAGTTCATCTGTCCGCTCTTGTAGCCTGCCGCACCTTTTGAAATCTGTGCTGTTCCCGTTTTTCCAGCTACGAGGAACGACTGCGAGCCAGCCTTCTTTCCGAGTCCTTGACTCACCACATGCTCCAGTATGGTTGTGATTTTCTTTATGGTGGTGGGCTTGGCTATGCTCTCTCTGAGCACCACTGGTGGAAACTCCTCTATTGTCTCACCATTTCTGCGCACCTCTTTCACGAATCGTGGTTGCATCATCTTTCCGCCGTTGGCAATGGCGTTGTAGAATGTGAGTGTTGATATCGGTGGCACCTGTGTTTCGTAGCCAATGCTCATCCACGGCAGTGTTGTCTTGCTCCAGTTTACATATTGCTTTCCGCGCTTGTCTTTCTTTGGCATGCGTATGCGTGCCGCTGTAGATCCGGCGAGCGGTATGCGCAGATTGTCGGCAAGTCCGAGTCGGTATATGCCTTGTACGAATTTCTCCGGGTTGTTATGGTAGCGCTCGTCAACGATGCGGCTCACGCCGATATTGGAGCTCACCATCAGTGTTTGTGGTAGTGATAGCACACCATATCCTCCGCGTCGCCAGTTATGGTCTTTCATCTCTCTGCCATACATTGGCCACACGCCGCCTCCGGTGTCTACGTGGTAGGTGGTGTCAACGAGTCCGTCGTCGAGTGCCACCATTATCGATGCCGTCTTGAACACCGAGCCTGGTTCGAGCAGGTCGCTTATGGCATGGTTTTTAATTTCGTGATAGGAGCCATCGGCACACTTCGTCATGTTTACGATGGCTTTCACGTCGCCCGTTTTCACCTCCATCACTATAGCCACGCCCACGTTGGCATCGATTTTATACAGCTCGTTGAGTAGTGAGCGTTCTGCCAGGTCTTGCATCGACACGTCGATTGTTGTCACAATGTCGGCGCCATCTGCTGGTGGTGTGTCTATGATGTCGAGATATTTGTTGAGCACTTTTCGGCGGTGTTTTATGCCATGCTCTCCGCGCAGCAGTGAGTCGTACGACAGCTCCAGTCCGCATTGTGCCGTGTCTTTTGCTCCAAACATCTTGCCGATGGTGCGCTCTGCCAGCGATCCGTAAGCCTGCTTGCGTGCGTTGAATTCCTCCACGTGAAATCCGCTCTTGTTCGGTCCGAGCGAGAAGAATGGCAGTTGTCGCACCTCTGCATAGGTGCTATAGTTGATGCGCCGGTTCCATATTGGCCAGTGGCGTTTCTGCTCTTTGTGTCCCTCCTGCAGGTGTGCTTTGAATTCTGCTGCCGAGCGAGTGGGGAATATGGCGCTCAGCCCCATGCATATAGAGTCGAGTTTTTCTTCGAATAGCGTATCGTTTTCGGCTTCGGTTATGGCTTTGAAGTCGATGAACACCTTGTATTGTGGCAGCGACGATGCCAGTAGCTGCCCATCGCAACTCAGAATGTTGCCTCGTTGCGATGGCGTCTGTAGGCTGTCCACCTTCACGCGGTCGGCCACCTGCATCCAGAAGTCGCGTTTGGCGGTCATGATGTATGCTGTTTTTGCCACCACTAATACTGCCACTAATGTAAGTATAAATGACAGTACGGTGTATCTGAGCATTGATTTTTTATAGTTAAAGCTACTCATATAAATTTTGGTTTGTCAGATTGTTTGTGTTCTGTTTTATTCAGTTGTCGTCGTTGGCAGGCACTGTCACCATGTATGGCGGTTGCTTTGCAATGTGCAGTGTGCTGTCTTTGGCGTTGCGCAGATGTTCGAGCACCATGCTCTCTCGTGTCTGCTGTGTCAGGTCGCTGCTGCTCGACAGAGCTCTGTATTTGGCGTCTTTTAGTTCGCGTGTCAGCTTGTCTATTTTTATCAGATTCTGCTGGCACTGATATCTGTTGGATATGTATATTATCACGAACAGTGCTGCGAGCAATATCACCCATATCTGTCGTCTAATTATTTCTGCCGACAGTATGTCGCCGCCCAGGATTTTCCTCAGTGTGAAGTTTTGCGACAGGGGCAGCTCGTCTTCTGTGGCGCGTTGGCGTATGATGGTGCGCAGCGATGTAGGCTGTTCGTCGGCTTTACTGTCGGCATTGTCTGCCTTGTCGTTGCCGCTGTCTGCTTTGTCGCCCACATTGTCGGCATTGCTATTGGCCTTTTGTGCCTTGTCGTCCTTGTCGCGTGGAGTGAGGTTCTCCAGTATTTCGCGTGGGTCGGGCTGATTGTCGTTAGTGTCTTTTGCCATGTCTTTTTACTTTTGTGCTTTAGGTGTAGCCATTACTGTTGCGCTGTTTTCTCTGCCACGCGTAGCTTTGCGCTTCGGCTTCGTGGGTTGCGCTGCTGTTCTTCGGGCGATGGTGTTATCAGTTTGCCCACCGTCTTCAGCGGTGCTGTGATTCGTCCGAAGAAGTCTTGCTGCAGCCGTCCTTCCGGGTTGCCCGTCTTCATAACGTTCTTCACCATGCGGTCTTCGAGCGAGTGATATGTAATCACCGACAGTCGCCCCTCGGGTGCCAGCAGTTCGGTTGCCGATGCCAGCATCTCTCGCAGTGCATCCATCTCGTGGTTCACCTCTATTCGCAGCGCCTGGAACAGCTTTGCCATGTCCTTCTTCTCTCGCTCGCGCTTGAAAAGCGGCTCCACGGCAGCCATAAACTCGCTTGTGGTGGCAATGGCTTTCTGCTGTCGTGCCTTCACCAGTGTGGCAGCTATGCGTCGGGAGTTTTTCAGTTCGCCGTAGATGTAGAACAAGTCGGCAAGCCTCTCCTCATCGTAGGTGGCAATGATGTCAGCAGCCGTTGTCCCGGCGCGTTTGTTCATGCGCATGTCGAGAGGCGCGTCGAAGCGGAACGAGAATCCGCGCTCGGCATCGTCGAAGTGGTGCGACGACACCCCCAGGTCGGCAAGTAGCCCATCGATGTGGTCGATGCCGTAATAACGCATCCAGTTTTTCAGATAGCGGAAGTTGCTCCTCACGAAGGTAAATCCCTCGCCAAATCCCTCGGCGTTGCGCTCGGCGTCGGCATCTTGGTCGAAGCTAAACAGTCGGGCACCGCCCGTGAGTCGGCTCATTATCTCGCGCGAGTGTCCTCCGCCACCAAAGGTTACGTCTACGTATATGCCCCCAGGTTTTATGTTGAGGCCATCGATGCTCTCGCCAAGCAACACTGGCACGTGATATGTTTCTGCTGTCTTTATGTCTGTGTACATTATAATATGCGTATTTGGGTGTAAAGTTACACAAAAATCCTCATACGTTTCCATGTTTGTGTATCAATTTTATTAAAAATGCACTTTTCTTGTTGTAAATAGTAAATATCTGAAAAAGATGTGTTATTTTTGCAGCGTCAAAGCATTATGCCCCAAAAGCAAAAGCATAGAAAATAAGATGAACGAGATAACAGAACACACCATTGACATCGACCGCATCCTGCACGACAAGATGGGCTCCAAAGTCCGTTTCGTGCCAAAGCCGTTGGTTGGCTGGCTGAAGCGCATCATCCACCAAGATCAGGTGAATGCCTTTATCTGGGAGCACCGCCATGAGCAAGGCGTGGAGTGGCTCGAACAAACGGTGAAGTATCTGAAGATGGACATCGAGGTGGTGGGAATGGAGAATTTGCCTGCTGTCGACGATGGTCGCCTCTACACTTTCGTTTCTAACCATCCGCTTGGTGGACAGGATGGTGTGGCGCTTGGCTCCATAATCGGTCGCCATTACAACGGCAATTTCCGCTATCTGGTCAACGACCTGCTGATGAACCTGCCCGGACTTGCACCAGTGTGCATCGGCATCAACAAGACGGGGCGCAACGGGCGCGATTTCCCACGCATGGTAGAGGCTGGATTTAGCGGCAACAACCACATTCTTATGTTTCCTGCCGGACTCAACAGCCGAAAGCAGAAAGATGGTTCCATACACGACATAGCATGGAAAAAGACGTTCATAAGCAAAAGCGTTGAATACAAGCGCGATGTGGTGCCCATACATTTCAGCGGGCGCAACTCCAACCGCTTCTATCGCATAGCCAACTTCAGCGACCGTTTTCTGCCCTTCAACCTTGCCATGATATTCCTCGTCGACGAGATGTATCGCAATGTAGGAAAGCACTTCTGCATACACATCGGCAAGCCCATACCCTGGCAGACATTCGACCGCTCCAAGACACCACAGCAGTGGGCACAATGGGTAGAAGACATAGTGTATGAACTGCCACAACAAGGAGCAAAGCAATAAACATCGTTTTTTTTTAGCAAGAGAACACACAACAATACAAATGGAAGAGCCAATAATACAACCTATCAGTAGGGATATACTCAAGAGCGAACTCACCCCTGAGCGACAGCTTCGCATGACCAACAAGAGTCACAACGAGATATATGTGATTACGGCACACAATGCCCCTAATGTGATGCGCGAGATAGGACGCTTGCGCGAGATAGCATTCCGCGAGGCAGGCGGTGGCACGGGCAAGTCAATGGACATCGACGAGTATGACACCTGCGAAAACTGCTATAAACAGCTCATCGTGTGGAACCCTGAGGCAGAGGAGATAATCGGTGGCTACCGCTATCTGCTCGGCACCGACTGGGAGCTCGACGACAACGGACAGCCAAAGCTTGCCACCAGTCACATGTTTCACTTCTCGGACAAATTCCTTAAGGAATACATGCCCTACACCGTGGAGCTCGGACGCTCTTTCGTGACACTCGAATATCAAAGCACACGACGTGGCGCCAAGAGCCTCTTCGCACTCGACAACCTTTGGGACGGACTCGGTGCACTCACCGTGATAAAGCCTAATGTGAAGTATTTCTTCGGAAAAATGACGATGTATCCATCGTATATCCGTCGTGGACGCGACATGATACTCTACTTCCTAAAGAAACACTTCGACGACAAGGAGAACCTCATCATACCGATGAAGCCGCTGAAGATAGAGACACCAGAGGAAGAATTGCGCCAGCTGTTCTGCGAGGACGACTTCAAGAAAGACTATCTCATCCTCAACCGCGAGGTGCGTGCCTTAGGCTACAACATCCCACCACTCGTCAATGCCTATATGTCGTTGTCGCCCACAATGAAACTCTTTGGCACAGCCATCAACTACGGCTTCGGCGATGTGGAAGAGACGGGCATCCTTATTGCCGTCGATGAGATATTGGAGAGCAAGCGTGTGCGCCATATCGACTCATTCATCAAGCAGCATCCTGAGGCTATGGAGATAACAAGTGGTGCCAACAATGTGATTTATAAAGAACACGATTGATTAGGGGCTGCGAGCCCGAGAAAAATATTTATAATGTTTTTACATTGGTAGTTAGGTGGCGAGCCTGTTTTGCATTGCAAAATTGGCTCGCTTTTTTATTGGTTTATGGTTGCATAAAGGCAGTTTTGCCCCATGCAAATATATTTTTTGTTTAGCCAAATTGTTACAAATGAAAATTGCGAAATAGAAAATCTTTCCACACTATTCCATCGTTTTTCTGTCGGTAAAGCACAAATAAACACCAAAATTCCGCACTTTGCCGCTTGCTTTAGCGCCTTCGGCATAAAAAAGAGCCTTGTTTTGGGTGTAAAGAAGCTTTGTTTGCACCCAAAACAAGGCTCTTTTTCACTGCAAAATGGGCTCTTTTGCTGCCTTTTGCTATGCTTTATTATTGCACACTCTTGCCTTTCGTTGCATCAATGTGTTGTGTATTAGAGTGTTAGATGTTGCACGCTCATATCTCGCAAAAAACGCATCGCCAATCTGTTTTTGAATTCAACTCGCATTCTCAGGCGGTTAAACCATGCAAATATCGTCTTTGAAAGTCCCTCTAAAAAACCGTGCAGAGTGTGTGAAGGCACTAGTCGCTGTTAAAATTAAAAGTGTAACTTCGAAATTGATAATATATTATCAGTAAATGGTTGATTATGGCAGAAACAAACAATATATTATCAATATTGGATAGTTATCTATACGACAATTCAGACCTGATTACAAGAAAGTTGCTTATCTTTCGCTTCTTATACAATAGGCAGTGATATGCCCTGTATCTTCTGATAGATGTCGAGTGCAAAGATGTCGGTCATGCCAGAGATATAGTCTATCACAGCCATCACGCGCGTATCGAGGTTGTTGCTGTTGATGTCGTATTGGTTGCTGAATCGCTTGCGTAGCTGTTCGGAGTGATACTTATCGGGGCTCACGGCAGCCTCCATAAGCGTTTCCATGAGCGTTTCCATGATTTTATATCCCGACAGTTCCACATCGAGCACCGGCTTAGAGTTGTAGATGCGCTGCACGCTCAGCTCAGCGCAATGCTTATAGGCATTGCTCACGGCAGGCGTTATATGGTCGATGAGCGAGCCCTTGAAGGTGCCCGCCAGTATCTCCTCTTCGTTATCGACGAAAGCCTTCACGCACTCCGCCTCCAGCTTGCCTATGGTGCAAGCCCTCAGATACACCACCTTCTCATTGTTGTCGGTGATACCCTCCTCGTCGATGCGTCGCAAGATGGTGGCTTTGGTGTCGTCATCGAAAAATCCCAGCAGCAGTTGCATGGTTTCGTCAAACGAGAGTATGCGCAGTTTATGAGCATCCTCGATGTCCATTATCTCGTAGCAGATGTCGTCGGCAGCCTCCACAAGATACACGAGCGGATGGCGTGCATAGCGCAGCGGTTCGCCCTCGGCAGAGAGTCGAAGCAGTCCCATGTCGGCAGCAATGCGTTCAAAATAAGGCTCCTCGAAACAGAAGAATCCAAACTTACCCTTGCGTCCGGCACACAGGCTCGAGTGAGGATACTTCACTATCGATGCCAGAGTGGAGTAGGTCATCACAAATCCGCCCTCACGTCGTCCGTGAAAACGGTGGGTGAGCAGTCGGAAGGCATTGGCATTGCCCTCGAAGTGCAGCAGATTGTCCCAAAACACCGGGTTAAGCTTGTCGCGCAGACACTGTCCGGCACCCTCTGCAAAGAACGCCTGGATAGCCTTCTCGCCAGAATGTCCGAAAGGCGGGTTGCCCATGTCGTGGGCAAGGCAGGCGGCACTCACTATGGTGCCAATCTCTTCAAACAGTGTGCCTACCAGTTCTGGATGTCTCTTCTTGAGTCGGCGTGCCACATCATTGCCCAGCGACATTCCTACACTCGCCACTTCGAGCGAGTGCGTCAGGCGGTTGTGCACGAAGATGCTTCCCGGCAGTGGGAACACCTGAGTCTTGTTCTGCAAGCGGCGGAAAGGAGCCGAGAAAATCAGTCGGTCGTAGTCGCGCTTAAATTCCGACCGGTCGTCGTGGCGTTCCGGGTGGCGCACTTCCTGCCCCAGACGCTTGTTGGTGATGAGCTGTTGCCAATACATATAGCTTATGAGTGTTATGTAGGTTCTTAATACAACTACAAAGATAAGCAAACTATCGCACAATAAGTCAAAAAATGCAGCAATCAACTAATTTTAATACGCAAAACTCCCTAATCTCATTATTAATAAGTATTTTTGCAGATTGTTAATGCACGAATATCCATTCATGCACCAACACAAAGTAGCAACCACGTCGGTCTGTCAGCAGTCCGGCACAACCCACACAACGACAATGGTAAAGATAAAAATGATAAACCGTGGCAGTCAGCAGTTGCCTGCCTACGCCACTCCACAGAGTGCAGGCATGGACATGCGTGCCAACATCGAAGCCCCTATAGTGTTGCAACCCATGGAGCGCCGCATAATACCTACCGGACTCTTCATGGCACTCCCCCCAGGCTACGAGGCACAGGTGCGTCCACGCTCAGGCCTTGCCCTCAAGCACGGCATAACAGTGCTCAACACTCCCGGTACCATTGATGCCGACTATCGTGGCGAGCTCGGTGTGCTGCTCGTAAACCTCTCTGCACAACCTTTCACCATTGAGCCAGGCGAGCGCATAGCACAGATGGTGATAGCACGCTATGAGCAAGCCGAGATAGAACTTGTGGAAGAGCTCGACGACACAGAGCGCGGCGCCGGAGGCTACGGCCATACGGGTGTGAAGTAAAGTAACCCACATATCAACACATTGATGAACAATAAGAACCACTACATAGCACTGCTTCTGCTTCTGGCACTCATGGCATTGGCACCAGCACTGGCAAGCCGGCGTAAGCCTGCAGTGTCGCCAGCCGATGTTGCCGACACCATGCGAGTGTCGGTCGACTCATTGTTGGCATCTGTGCCCGCCTACGACAGGCTCTACCTCGAAGGCGTGTGCCAGCAAGTGAAGGACAATGCCGACGAGGCGCAAGCACTCTTCGACTCGTGTGTGGCAATCGACCCCAACCGTGCCGAGGCATACTATAGGCAGGCACTCTACTATTCTGCCGAGCCACACCGCAACGACTCACTCGTGATAGCCTATATGCGTCGAGCCGCCGAGCTGCAACCCGGCAACGACACCTATCAGGAGAATGTGGCACAGACATATCTCATGAAGAACGACTATGCTGCAGCCACCGAAGCCTACGAGCAACTCTACTCACACCATCACGACCGCACCGATCTGCTGCGACAGCTGCTCGGACTCTATGCACTGCAGAAAGACACACCACACATGCTATCCACCATCGACCGCATGGAGCAGGTCGACGGCCCCAGCGACGATTTCGAGGTGCTCCGACTCAACGTCTACATCAGCTGCAACGACAAGAAAAACACCTATCGACAGCTTAAGAAGCTCAGCGACACGCATCCCTACGATGCCACATACAAGGTGATGCTTGGCAACTGGCTCATGAACGACGGACAGAAGCAGCAAGCCTACGCACTATTCAGCGATGTGCTCCGCGACGACCCCACCAACGACGAAGCCCAGCAGTCACTCTACGACTACTATAGAAGCGAGGGCAACGACACCGCCGCCGTGCGCCTGCGCAACGACATGCTGTGCAGTCCACGCACCGCCACCGACACAAAGATATCCATGCTGCAGCAAGCCATACGCGAAAGCGAGCGCACCAATCCACACGACTCGGTGCCCATGCTGCAACTCTTCGATATGGCAATAGCTGCTACACCGCACTGCCCCGACATGACAAACCTTAAGGCCACCTACATGTATCTTAAGGAAATGCCACACGACTCAATCATTGCAGCCTACAATGCCACCCTGGCTTTCGAACCCGACAGCAAGGTGCCACGCATATCCATCATTCAGCTGCTCTACGACGATGAGCGCTGGAACGATGTTGTGAAATATGCAACCGATGGCATACTATATAGTCCTACGGAGATACGCTACTACTATTTCCTTGGCATCACCTACTTCACACGTCTCAACGACGAGCAGAAGGCATTGCAGACATTCCGCAAAGGCATTGCCAATGCCGTTAACGATGGCGACAAAGACGAGAATTTCAAGTCCATACAATCGGATATGTATGGACTCATTGGCGATATAGAATATGGCAGCAACCACACCGCCGAGGCATTTGCCGCCTACGACAGCGCACTGCAGCTGAAGCCCGACAACAACCTCGTGCTCAACAACTATGCCTACTATCTGTCTTTGCGCAGCGAGCAGCTCGACAAGGCTGCCGCCATGAGCCTGAAGACGATAACGTCTGAACCCACCAACGCCGTATATCTCGACACCTATGCCTGGATACTCTATCTGCAGAAACGCTATGATGAGGCTAAGGCATATATCGACCTGGCGCTGCAGAACTATGGCGATGCCGCCACTGCCGACATTTTCGAACATGCTGGCGACATCTACTCATGTGCCGGCGATGCCAAAGGAGCAAAGCAATACTGGCAGCGAGCCATCGACACCGGTGCCGACAAAGACAAGCTTATGCGGAAGATAAACACCGGAAAGGCATCGCAGAAATAAGGTGGCACACACTGCTGCCAACCCCAAACACAACAACAACGTAAACACAGCATAATGAAAACAAAGAATATTCTTAAAGCAATCATGGCAGCCATCGTCGTCGTGGCGATGGCATCGTGTGGCACCAGCCAGTCGGCAAGCGGCAACGGCGCCACTACAACCGATGTGGCATCCACCACATTCGTAAGGAAGGTGATAGCCAATGCCGCCAATGTGAGCGATGTAGTGGCAAACTGCGACCTCACCCTCGAGGCTGGCTCAAAGAACATTAGCTGCGATGGCAAGCTGAGTATGCGCCGAGGCAAGGTGATACGCCTGCAGATGCTGTTGCCACTGCTGCGCACAGAGATAGCACGCATCGACTTCACCCCCGACTATGTGTTGCTCGTCGACCGCTATCATAAAGAGTATATCAAGGCTGGCTACGACCAAGTGTCGTTTCTTGCCGACAATGGCATCAGCTACTACAGTCTTGAGGCGATGTTCTGGAACCAGCTGTTCCTGCCTGGCAAGAACAGCATAGATGCCAGCGATGCACGCAAATTCAAGTGTGCCGACAACCGCATCACCTACAACAACGGACATCTCGCCTGCACATGGGATGCCGACCCCACCAGCGCCACCATCAAGGCGGCACAGGTGGCATATCAAGGCGCCACACATGGACAGTCGACACTGCTGTGGAACTATGCCAACTTCAGCAAACTGGCATCCACACGCTTCCCAATGACACAGCAACTGTCGTTCTCGACAGCCATCAACGGGCGCAACCAGTCGGCAAAACTCACCATAAACATGAATTCACTAAAAACCACCACCGACTGGGATGCCGACACACAGCTGTCGGGCAAGTATCGCAAGATAGAGGCACAAGACATTCTCAGAAAGTTGCTATCAATACAGTAAACAACAGCTAACAGAACATAAAGATATGCGAAGACTAATCCTACTACTGTTGGCGGCTGTCATTGGCAGCAACATTTCAATGCAAGCCCGACAGGAGTGCCAGCAGCGCAAGAAAACAACCGTTACGGCACAAAAGAAAGCACCCGCTAAAAGAAAGGCCAAGACCACTACCGCCAAGAAAGGCGGTAAGAAACGCACCACGACAAAAAACAAGCGTGAGAAATACTCCACAGAAGAGATACGCGGTCTGCAGTCGAAACGCTCCGGCATACAAAAGGAGATACGCAAGCAAGAGGCAGCACTGCGCGCCAACCAAGCCGATGTGAAGAAACGCCTTGGCGACCTGCTCGTGATAAACTCCGAAATCGACAAGCATAAGAAGAACATCGAAGGCATACAACGCGACATCAACCATATCGATGGCAATATCGGCCTGCTCAATGCGCAGATGGCAACACTACAGCAACAGCTGCAAGAACGCAAGCAGAAATATGTTAAGTCGATGCGCTATATGAGCCGTCAGCACACACTGCAAGACCGTCTGATGTTCATCTTCTCGGCAAAGAACTTCGCACAAATGTATCGTCGTCTGCGCTTTGTGCGCGAGTATGCATCATGGCAGAAGGCACAAGGCGAGATGGTTAAGTCGAAGCAACGCCAGGTTAACGAGAAGCACGAACAGCTGCAGCAAGCCAAAGGACAAAAAAATGTTATGCTCTATAAAGGACAGCAAGAGCGTAAAGCACTCGAAGGCAAGCAGGCAGAACAGCAGACCGTGGTGAACACCCTGCAGAAGCAGCAGAAAACCATACAGAAGGTAATCACCAAGCAGCGTAAGGACGCCTCTGCCATCAACGCACAAATCGACAGACTCATTGCTATAGAAGCAGAGAAAGCTCGCCAGAGAGCCATCGAAGAAGCCAAACGCAAGGCAGCAGCCGAAGCAGCAGCCAAGAAAAAACGCGAAGAAGAACTGGCACGCCGTAAGGCAGCAGCCGAGCGCGAGCGTCAGGAAAACGAGCGCCGACTCCGTGAGGCACGCCAGCGCGAGGCTGCAGCACAAGCCGAGGCACAGCGACAAAAGGACGAAGAGAAGCGCGCACGCGCCCAGCAACAGGCTCGCGAGGCACAGGCACAGCGCGAAGCCATAGAGCGTAAGGCAGCAGCCGACGAGCGCCGCTCGCAAAAAGAGATAGCTGCTGCGCGCAGCGAAGTGCAGAAAACCAACACTATGTCGTCGGCAGACAGGATGATGTCGGGAGGCTTCGAGGCCAACCGCGGACGCCTGCCAATGCCAATCACCGGCAGCTACAAGGTGGTGGCACACTTCGGACAACACTCGGTGGCAGGACTCAGTGGCGTGACACTCGACAATAAGGGCATCAGTATCCTGGGCCAGCCAGGCTGTCAGGCACGCTCCGTCTACGATGGCGAGGTGAGTGCCGTGTTCGGCTATGGCGGCTCATACGTCGTGATGGTGCGCCATGGTGCCTACATCACAGTGTATTGCAACCTCAGCTCCGTAAGCGTGCATCGCGGACAGAAAGTGTCTACACGCCAGGCAGTAGGCACTGTGGGCACCGACCACATACTGCAGTTCCAGCTCCGACGCCTGCAAAACCAAAGCCAGCTAAACCCAGAATCCTGGCTCGGACGATAAAAAACAGGGCAGTAACACCTCTTTGACTCCCTTTTAACCACATCGAGAGCAACAAAAAGCAAGAAATATTTGTTCACGTTGTGAAATTTTTGTAATTTTGCAGCGTTCAGTGGAATGAGGAGCTCCTTGAGAGTTCCTCATTTTTAGTTATATAACGCATATATGATAGACAAAAACACCGTAAAATCAATTGTTGAAGAGTGGCTTGACGGCAAGGAATATTTCCTCGTCGACATAGAGATAAGCCCTGATGACAGAATCGTAGTAGAGATCGACCATGCCGATGGAGTGTGGATAGAAGATTGCGTGGCGTTGAGCCGCTATATCGAAGACCATCTCAGCCGCGACGAAGAAGACTATGAGCTCGAAGTGGGTTCGGCAGGTCTCGGACAGCCATTCAAGGTGCCACAGCAATACCACTGCTTCGTGGGCAAGCCAGTAGAAGTGCTCGATGCCGACGGCAAGAAGGTGAAAGGCATTCTGAAGAGTGTCGACGGCAATGATTTTGTAGTCACCGTTGAAGAAAAGCAAAAGGTGGAAGGCAAAAAGCGCCCACAGCTTGTGGCAACCGACCATGCCTATCAGATGGACAAAGTAAAATATACAAAATATCTAATAAATTTCAAATAAGCAATGGCAGCAGTGAAAAAAGACGAGGTGGTGAGCCTGTTCGATTCCTTCAAGGAATTCAAGGAGACAAAGAACATCGACCGCACCACTTTGGTTAGCGTTTTGGAAGAGAGCTTCCGCAATGTTCTTGCGAAGATTTTTGGAAGCGATGAGAACTTCGACGTTATCGTCAATCCAGATAAGGGCGATTTTGAGATATACCGCAACCGCGTAGTAGTGGCAGATGGCGAGGTGGAGGATGAGAACAAGCAAATCTCCCTCACCGAGGCACAGAAGATACAAGCCGACTATGAGGTGGGCGAGGACGTGTCGGAGCCCGTCGACTTTGCCAAGTTCGGTCGCCGTGCAATCCTTAACCTCCGACAGACACTCGCATCAAAGATACTCGAGCTCGAGCACGACTCATTATATAATAAGTATAAAGACCGTGTCGGACAAATTATCGCCGGTGAGGTGTATCAGGTATGGAAGCGCGAAGTGCTCATCGTCGACGATGAGAACAACGAGCTCATCCTGCCAAAGGCAGAGCAGATACCTTCCGACGTGTATCGCAAGGGCGAGACAATACGCGCCGTCATAGAGCGTGTCACCAACGACAACAACAACCCTAAGATTATCCTCTCGCGCACCAGCCCAATGTTCCTCCAGCGTCTGCTCGAGGCAGAGGTGCCCGAAATCAACGACGGCCTCATTGCCATTCGCCGCATAGCACGCATGCCAGGCGAGCGCGCAAAGATAGCAGTAGAGAGCTTCGACGACCGTATCGACCCAGTAGGTGCCTGCGTGGGCGTTAAGGGTAGCCGTGTGCATGGTATCGTGCGCGAGCTCTGCAACGAAAATATCGACGTGATCAACTACACCGCAAACACCAAGCTCTTCATACAGCGAGCTCTCAGCCCAGCAAAGGTGTCGAGCATCAATATCGACGAAGAGAACCACAAGGCAGAGGTGTATCTGAAGCCAGAAGAGGTGAGCCTTGCCATCGGTCGTGGCGGTCTTAACATCAAGCTCGCATCAATGCTTACAGAATACACCATCGACGTGTTCCGTGAGGTAGAAGACGGCGAGACCTACGATGATATCTATCTCGACGAGTTCGCTGACGAAATCGACCAGTGGGTGATTGATGCCATCAAGGCCATCGGTCTTGACACAGCCAAGAAGGTGCTCGAAGCACCACGCGACATGCTCGTGGAGAAAGCCGACCTCGAAGAGGAGACTGTAGACAATGTTATCAAGGTGCTGCGCGCCGAATTTGAATAATCAAACTCTAAACGCATAAGGGAGCTTCAATAATCCAACGTGTTTTTGAAGACTCCCTTAGCGAGTATCTTTACAGTAACAATTTAAAACAAAAAAATAAGCAGAAAGCGGAAGACGCCTTGACGAAAATCCCACTGCAAAAGGGATGCAGGCAGGCAGACGACCGGTCTGAAAAGCGTCATAGGCTATTTCACTTTTAAAACAACGAAATATGAGCATTAGGTTAAACAAAGCATTACGAGAGTTGAACATCGGACTCCAGACGGCAGTGGAGTTTCTTGAAAAGAAAAGCGAATTGGGCGAAGTGAAGGCAGAACCCAGTTTCAAACTGAGCGACGCACAATACGACGCTCTTGTCGCTGCATTCCAGCAAGACAAGGAAGTGCGCAATCAAGCCGAAAAACTCTTGCAGAAGAAGCCAAAGGAAAAGAAGCATGCCGACAACAACCGTGCTGAGAGCATGCTTGCCTCAAGCACCCAGCAGCAGTATAAGCCGTTGGGAAAAATCGACCTCGATAGTATCGGAAAGAAACACACCGAGGCGAAGCCCGCAAAAACTGAGGCTCATAAGCCAGCTCAGGACAAGACTGCTGCCGTAAGTCAGAAGCCGGCTGCCAACAATGCCGCACCTGCCAAGGCTGCCAAGGCTGAGGCTGCACCTGCAAAGGCAGAAGCGCCAAAGCACGAGGCTGCACCAGCAAAGCAAGCACCAAAGGCTGAGGCTACCAACAACACCAAGCCCGCTGCCGAGGCTACAGCCGCCGCTACACAGCAGACAGAGACTGCAAAGACCGACAAATCACTGTTCACAACCAACAGCGAGAAGCGCATGCTCAACGCTCCAAAGGTGAATGTGCTCGGCAAGATCGACCTCTCTACAATCAACCAAAGCACTCGTCCTAAGAAAAAATCGAAGGAAGAGAAGCGCAAGGAGCGTGAGGAGAAGGCACAGCAGCAGCGTGGCGAAAAGAAAAAACGCGAGCGCATCAACAAGGTGCGTGTAGATATCAGCGCCGCATCTAATCAGATGGGTGGCGGACAGCAGGCTAAGGGTGGCAATGCCAACCAGCAGCAGGCTGCCGGAAAGAACAAGAAGAAAAACCGCAACCGTGCACAAAAGCCACTCGAAGTGAACGAGGAGGATGTAGCACGCCAGGTAAAGGAGACACTCGCACGTCTCACAAGCAAGCAAAACCAAAACAAGAAGGGCGCTAAATACAGAAAGGAAAAGCGTGAGGCTGCTCAGGAAAAGATGAACGAGGAGCGTCGCGAGGAGCGCAAGGAGAGCAAACTGCTCAAGCTCACCGAGTTCGTTACGGTGTCGGAGCTTGCCACTATGATGAACGTATCTGTAAACCAGGTGATCGGCACACTTATGAGTGTGGGCATCATGGTGTCTATCAACCAGCGTCTGGAGGCTGAAACCATCAACCTCGTAGCCGAGGAGTTTGGCTTCAAGACAGAATATGTAAGTGCAGAAGTGCAAGAGGCAATCACCGAGGTCGAGGACGACGAGAACGACCTCCAGTCGCGTGCGCCAATCGTTACCGTAATGGGTCACGTAGACCATGGTAAGACATCTCTGCTCGACTATATCCGTAAAACCAACGTTATCGCTGGTGAGGCTGGTGGCATCACACAGCACATCGGTGCTTACAATGTGAAGCTCGAAGACGGCCGACGCATCACCTTCCTCGACACCCCTGGTCATGAGGCGTTCACCGCCATGCGTGCCCGTGGTGCTCAGGTCACCGACGTTGCCATCATCATCATTGCTGCCGACGACGCCGTCATGCCTACCACCAAGGAGGCTATCGCACATGCTCAGGCTGCCAATGTGCCAATGGTGTTTGCAATCAACAAAATCGATAAGCCAGGTGCCAACCCCGACCGTGTGCGCGAAGAACTTGCTGCCATGAACCTCCTTGTAGAGGACTGGGGCGGCAAGTATCAGTGTCAGGAAATCAGTGCCAAGAAGGGTATAGGCGTTAACGAACTGCTCGAAAAGGTATTGCTCGAGGCAGAAATGCTCGATCTCAAGGCCAATCCTAACCGTAAGGCCACTGGTTCTATCATCGAGTCGTCGCTCGACAAGGGTCGTGGATATGTATCTACAGTGCTCGTGAGCAATGGTACACTGCAGGTTGGCGACAACGTAATCGCAGGTACATCATGGGGCCGCATCAAGGCAATGTTCAATGAGCGTAACGCACGCATCCAGAGCGCAGGTCCTGCAGAGCCATGCATCATCCTCGGTCTTAACGGTGCACCTACCGCCGGCGACTCATTCCATGTGCTCGAGACAGAGCAGGAGGCACGCGAGATAGCCAACAAGCGTCTGCAGCTGCAGCGCGAGCAGGGTCTGCGCACACAGAAGCGACTCACCCTCTCGGATATCTCACACCGTATTGCACTCGGATCGTTCAAGGAGCTCAACATCATCGTCAAGGGCGATACTGATGGTTCTATCGAGGCACTCTCCGACTCATTCATCAAGATGTCTACAGAGAAGATCAAGGTCGACGTAATCTACAAGGCTGTTGGTCAGATCTCGGAGAGCGATGTAACCCTGGCCGACGCTTCCGATGCCATCATCGTTGGCTTCCAGGTGCGTCCATCGGCTGCAGCACGCAAGCTCGCCGAGCAGGAGGGCGTAGAAATCAACACCTACTCCGTAATCTACGATGCCATCGACGATGTGAAGTCGGCAATGATTGGTATGCTCGACAAGGTGAAGAAGGAAGTTGTCACCGGTCAGGTAGAGGTGCGTGAGGTCTACAAGATATCTAAGGTGGGCACCGTTGCTGGTTGCTACGTTACCGAGGGTAAGGTTCACAGAGCCGACAAGGCACGCGTGGTGCGCGATGGTATTGTGGTTCACACTGCCGAAATCGCTGCCCTCAAGCGCTATAAGGACGACGTTAAGGAGGTGGCCACCAACTTCGAGTGTGGTATCTCACTCGTCAACTTCAACGATATCCAGGTGGGCGACGTGCTCGAGACATTCACCGAGATAGAGGTAAAGCAGACATTGTAATGCCATAGCACCGCACCATCGGTGCCATTACATAAATCATAACAACGCAAAAGCGCCGGATGCCATTGTCGCATCCGGCGCTTTTGCGTTTGCCGCATTATGAATAAGGAGCGAGAGTAAAAAATGCGACATTTTGTTCTCAAAATAACGCCTTTATTCGTAATTTTGCAGTTTAAAGCAGTAAGGACTTGATATGTCTGCAGATAGCCATCGACAGCGAGTCCCGAAAATACGATATATATCAGATATATAATGGAAAATAAAGATACAAAAAACGCCTTTGTGCGCCAGGTGGCAGAGCAGAAATATGAGTATGGCTTCACCACCGACGTGCACACCGATATCATCGACAAGGGACTCAACGAGGATGTGGTGCGCCTGATATCGCAGAAGAAGGGCGAACCCGATTGGATGCTCGATTTCCGACTCACCGCCTTCCGCCATTGGCAGACACTGAAACAGCCCACATGGGGGCATGTGCACCTGCCTGAAATAGACTATCAGGCAATATCCTACTATGCCGACCCGCTTGCTAAGAAGAAGGAGAACGAGAAGAAAGATATCGACCCTGAGCTGATGAAGACATTCGACAAGCTCGGCATCCCTCTTGAAGAGCGTTTGGCATTGAGCGGTGTGGCTGTGGATGCCATCATGGACTCGGTGTCGGTGAAGACCACCTTCTCACAACATCTGGCGGAGAAGGGCATCATCTTCTGTTCTATTGGCGATGCCATAAAGAACCATCCCGACCTGGTGAAGCAATATCTCGGAAGCGTGGTGCCTTATCGCGACAACTTCTATGCAGCACTCAACAGTGCCGTCTTTTCCGATGGCTCCTTTGTCTACATACCAAAGGGAGTGCGCTGCCCAATGGAGCTGAGCTCTTACTTCCGCATCAATGCACGCAACACCGGACAGTTTGAACGCACACTAATCGTTGCCGACGACGACTCATACGTTAGCTATCTCGAAGGTTGCACCGCCCCGATGCGCGACGAGAACCAGCTGCATGCAGCCATCGTAGAGATTGTTGTCAACAACAATGCCGAAGTGAAATATTCTACCGTGCAAAACTGGTATCCAGGCGATGAACATGGCAAGGGTGGTGTGCTCAACCTCGTGACAAAGCGCGGCGACCTGCGCGGCGTCAACTCCAAACTGTCGTGGACACAGGTGGAGACGGGCTCTGCCATCACTTGGAAATATCCATCATGCCTGCTGCGTGGCGATGGCTCGCAGGCAGAGTTCTATTCCGTAGCCGTAACCAACAACTATCAGGAGGCTGACACCGGAACCAAGATGATACACATGGGCAAGAACACCAAGTCGACAATCATATCTAAGGGAATCTCTGCCGGACACAGCCAGAACTCCTACCGAGGATTGGTGCGTGCCACAAGCAATGCCGACAACGCCCGCAACTACTCATCGTGCGACTCGCTGCTCTTGGGTTCCGACTGTGGCGCCCACACCTTCCCCTACATGGACATACACAACGACACGGCGGTGGTGGAGCATGAAGCCACAACATCGAAAATCTCTGAGGACCAGCTCTTCTACTGCAATCAACGCGGCATTCCCACAGAGCAAGCCGTCGGTCTCATCGTCAATGGCTATGCCAAGGACGTGCTCAACAAGCTGCCGATGGAGTTCGCCGTCGAAGCACAGAAACTGCTCAGCGTGTCATTGGAAGGAACAGTAGGATAGAGTTTTGATTTTTGATTTTTGATTTTTGAATTATTGCGGTTGTACCGCAATTTTGAATTGCTCAATTTTGAATTCAAAACTCAAAACAGAAAAACTCAAAATCGCCAACGGCGACAATTCAAAACTCAAAACTCAAAATTCAAAATTCAAAACTCAAAATATGTTTGTAAGAAAACTAATAGCCGCGTTTGCGCTCATGGCGTATGCAGCGACTGCCGCAGCCGGTAACGATACCGACGAGCTGCAGCGGCGTTGGGCGGTGATAGCAGGCATGAACCTCTCGTGCCCCACGACGGCAAGCGTGGAACGTTCGCCCAGCGACGCAGGCAGCACCGCAGCGTTCGCCTCGCCGCAGTGCAACGTGCTGGTGGAATACTACCTGCCCAAGCAGCACTTCTCCGTCGTAGGCGGCTACAACGCCGAGACCGTACAATGGTTCGACAGCGAAGGGGATGCAACAATGCAGAACATAGTGCTCGGCGCACGCTACTATCCCCTGAGCGCACGCTTCGCCCTGCAGCCCTACGCCGCACTCATGACCTACACCAACGTGGCACAGCGCCACGAGCAGCATAGCATGAGCGCATGGAACGGAGGCTACGGCTACGGGCGCAACTACACGCTGCGACTTCCGCGTGTGAGCATAGCACCGACGGTGGGACTCGACTGCTACATCTTCTCGTCGCTCGCGCTTGAGTTCCAGTACAGCTTCCCACTCGCTATCGACGGCAAGGCGCACGTAGCAACCACATGCAACGGCAGACCCGACGTATATCGGATGCACTC